>NZ_JBHYDW010000112.1:0-15446 GCF_051860475.1 Elioraea sp.
CGAGGCGGGCGGCATCACCGACCGGCTGCTCGCGGTCGCCAACGCGGTGATCGGCCGGCTGCGCGGTGCGCTCGGCCACGCCAACGTGGTCTCCTCGATGGGGTTCGGGGCGATCTCCGGCTCGGCGGTTTCCGACGTCGTGTCGATCGGCGCGATGATGATCCCGGCGATGAAGAAGGCAGGCTACCCGGCCGGCTATGCCGCGGCGATCACCGCGTGCAGCGCGATCCTCGGCGTCGTGATCCCGCCCTCGATCGTGATGATCATCTACGGCGCGGTCGGCCAGGTCAGTGTCGGAGCGCTGCTGATCGCAGGGATCGTGCCCGGAGTCACGATCGGGCTTGCGCAGATGGGCTACAATCACCTGCTCGCGGTGCGCAACGACTGGCCACGCGGGGCGCCGATGCGACTGCGCGCGCGCGGCAAGGCGGTGGTGCGCGGCCTGCCGGTGCTGTTCATCCCGGTGCTGGTGCTGGGCGGTGTGACCGGCGGGTTCGTCACGCCGACCGAGGCCGCGATCGTCGCCGTGCTCTGGGCCGCGCTGCTGGCGGTCGGCGCCTACGGCGCGATCCGCCTGCGTGACATACCCAACATGCTGGGCGAGAGCGCCGTCGCGTTCTCCATCCCGATGTTCATCGTCGGCGCCTCGGGGATCTATGGCTGGCTGGTGGCGTATCTCGGCGCCGGCCCGGCGGTGGCGTCGTTCCTGCTCGGCATCACCGACAGCTACTGGGGGCTGATGCTGCTGCTGGTCGCATTCCTGATCGTGATCGGCATCCCGCTCAACCCCATCCCGTCGGTGCTGATCTTCCTGCCGGTGATCCAGGCGGTCGGCGACGCCGCGGGCGCGCACCCGATCCAGGTCGGCGTGATCACCGTGATCGTGCTGGCGATCGGGCTGCTCACGCCGCCGCTCTCGATCTGCCTGCTGATCGCGGCGCAGATCGCCGAGGTGCAGGAGCTGCACGCCTTCCGCCACGCCCTGCCGATCATCGGGGTATGCCTGCTCGTCGTCCTGCTGCTGATCGCCGTGCCCGAGATCGTGCTGTTCCTGCCGCGACTGGCCTTCCCCGAGGTATTCCTGGGCGGGTGAGCGGGCTATACGGGGAGTTCCCCTCCCCTTCCCGGTCCGTTCCATGCCAGACCTTCCCCGCATCGTTCCGGTCATCCTCTCCGGCGGCTCCGGCACGCGGCTGTGGCCGGCGAGCCGCGAGAGCTATCCCAAGCAGCTGCTGCCGCTGGTCTCGGGCCGGTCAATGATCGTCGAGACGGCGCTGCGCGCCCCGCCGTCATCCGGCTTCGCGCCGCCGCTCGTGGTCTGCAACGACGCGCATCGCTTCATCATTGCCGAGCAGCTGCGCGACGCTGGCGTCGCCGGGTCGCGGATCGTGCTCGAGCCGGTGGGCCGCAACAGCGCGCCGGCGATCGCGGCCGCTGCCGTGCTGCTCGCCGAGGAGGACCCGGCGACGCCGCTCTGGATGATGGCAGCCGATGCTGCGATCACGGACGTCCCGGCGCTGCACCGCGCGGTCGCGATCGGTGCGGCGGCGGCGCGCGCGGGCCGGATCGTCACCTTCGGCATGACGCCGACCGCGCCCGAGACGGGCTATGGCTATATCGAGCGCGGCGAGCCCATTCCCGGCATCGACGGTGCCTTCGCCGCGGCCCGGTTCGTCGAGAAGCCCGATGCCACGACGGCCGCGCAGTACCTCGCCGGCGGCAGGCACCTCTGGAACAGCGGCATGTTCCTGTTCACCGCGGCGGCGCTGATCGTTGAGCTCGAACGCCATGCGCCGGACCTGCTCGCCGCGGTGCGGATGTCGGTGGCGGAGCGGACCACCGATCTCGACTTCATCCGCCTCGGTTCGGCGTTCACGGACAGTCCCTCGATCAGCCTCGACTATGCGGTCGCCGAGAAGACCGACCGCGCCGCCGTCGTGCCGGCCGCGATCGGCTGGTCCGATGTCGGCTCCTGGGCCGCGCTGTGGGAGCTCGGCACGCGCGATGCGTCCGGCAACGTCGCGGTCGGCGACGTGGTGCTGGAGGACGCCCGCAACTGCTACGTCCGCAGCCAGGGGCCGCTGGTTGCCGTGCTCGGGCTCGAGGACGCGGTGGTGGTCGCGGACGAGGACGCCGTACTGGCGATGCCGCGCGCCCGCGCGCAGGACGTCAAGCGCATCGTCGATCGCCTCAAGGCAGCGAGGCGCAAGGAGGCGACCGAGCATCGTCGCATGTACCGCCCCTGGGGCTTCTACGAGGGACTGATCCTGGGCGAGCGGTTCCAGGTGAAGCGCATCGTCGTGCGGCCGGGCGGGCGGCTCTCGTTGCAGAAGCACTTCCATCGCGCCGAGCACTGGGTGGTGGTGAACGGCACCGCGCTCGTCACGCGCGACGCCGAGACGCTGATGGTGCGCGAGAACGAGAGCGTCTATCTGCCGCTCGGCTGCGTGCACCGGCTGGAGAACCCGGGAAAGATCCCGCTCGCGCTGATCGAGGTGCAGTCCGGGCCCTATCTCGGCGAGGACGACATCGTGCGCATCGAGGACGTCTACGGGAGGGGCTGATGGACCTTCAGCTTGCCGGCAAGGTCGCGCTGGTCACCGGCGCCTCGGTCGGGCTCGGCCGCGGCATCGCCGAGGTGCTCGCCGAGGAGGGTTGCCGGCTCGCGGTTCTGGCACGGCGCAAGCCCCTGCTTGAGGAGCTTGCCGACGCGCTTGCTGGCCAGGGCGAGCGTCCGCTCGTGCTGGTCGAGGACATCACCGTCCCGGGTGCGGCCGAGCGCGCGCGCGACGCGGTCATGTCGCGCTACGGGCGCTGCGATATCCTGGTGAACAACGCCGGCGGGTCGCGCCCGCAGGAGGGGTTTGGCGACGACGCGGCCTGGGAGGAGGCGATGACGCTGAACTTCACCGCCGCCCGCCGCTTCGCCCACGCGATCGTCCCCGTGATGCAGGCGAACCGGTTCGGCCGGATCGTCAACATCACCGGCCCCGACGAGCCGTTCAACATCAACGCCGCGAATGCCCCCAACGGCGCGGTGCACATCTGGGCCAAGGCGCTCTCGCGCGTGGTCGGCAAGGACGGGATCACGGTGAACTCGATCCCGCCCGGACGCATCCGCAGCGAGCAGATCGACCAGCGCATCATGCCGACGGAGGAGGCGAGGCGCGCCTGGGCCGAGGCGAATGTGCCGGTCGGCTCTATCGGCGAACCGCGCGACCTCGCGGTGCTGGTGGCGTTCCTCTGCTCGCCGCTCGCGCGCTATATCACCGGCCAGGTGATCCACGTCGACGGCGGTGCACGCCGGTTCAGCCATTGATACCCGGCGCACAAAGGTTCGACCTTTGTGCGCCGGGTATCGCGCGCGGGGTTGGTGGGGCGGCCGCGCGCCGGAGGAAAGGTGACATACCAGCCGCGCGAAGGTTCATCCTTCGTGCGGCTGGTATGACAGGAGGCCGGGCGGACGGGGCCCCGCCCGGCCGCCCCGTCATGGGGTCTGCTGCGCCAGCGCGAAGGCCCGCACCGCGCTCCGGTCGTAGCCGCTCAACCGGACCGTGCCGTCGGTCGCCTTGGCCGCGACGTAGAGCGTCTCGGCGAAGGCCGCGTTCGGGCAGGTGCCCATCAGCGTACCGACCGCGAAGCTGCCGGAGAACGTCGTGCCCGCGCGCGTGTAGGCGCCCGAGGCGGCTGCCAGCACCTCGCCGCCTGCGCCGGCCGCCGGCACATCGGTCGCCCCGCGGGTCAGGCTGAAGCTGAACCGCGCCCTGCCGTTCGGGTGCGAGGGCGAGAAGGCAAGCGTCACCGAGGCCCCCGGTGCGTAGTTGATGAAGCCGCAGTCGTCGTCCGACACGCCGGCCGAGATCACGGGTGGCGCGATCGATGCCGAGCAGCGCGAGTTGTCGATCACCAGCGAGAACACGAAGCCGTCGTCGATGATCTCCGAGGCGTCGGCGATCCGGGTGTTCAAGGTGCCGTCGGGCGCGACGCCGGTCGGCACGATGAAGCGGAACGTGCCGGCCCCGGGGGCGACCCGCACGCCGTTCTTGGCGAACACCTCGACCCGCACCTGGTAGGTGTCGGCAAGCCCGGGCGCGGCCAGTTCGCTGTTCGTTCCGGGTGTCGTCCATTTCGCCGCATAGATCTCGCCCATGCCGGAGTCGATCGGCCAGTAATAGGTCGTCCCGGCGGGGTCGGCGGAGGTGTCCACCGCCCAGTCGGCGGGACTGAACAGCTGCGTCTTGAAGCGGAACAGATTGTCGCCGACGGGGCCGAGCTGCACGGTGGGGAACTGCACCGCCGGGCCGGGCACGTCACGCACGTAGCTCCGCGTGATCGGCGTGGTCATCGCCGTCCAGTCGCCCGTCGTGCCGCGCCGCCACGACCAGCGGAAGTAGTAGAGCCCGTCATTCGGGATGCTGAGCGAATGCTGCTGGCGGAAGCCGAGCACCGAGCCGAACGGTGCATTGACGTTCACGCCGTAGGTGGTCAGCCCGTCCGGCCGCACCCAGCCCGCGGGGACCGGACCTCCGGCCGTGCCGGCGATCGGCATCGCGCCGACCGCATGCGGCATCACCCAGGTCTCGACCCCAGGCGGCGGATCGACCGGATCGTCCGGCACGCAGGGCTGGGCCCGCGGATCGGTGACCACGACGGTGATCTCGTCGCCGCAATGGTAGTTCCAGGTCGTGCCGCAGGTGATCGACGGCGCGTGGATCGTCGTCCAGACCCCGCCCAGGAACTGCTGCGCCGAGACGTAGATGTCGGGCCGGTCCTCGTCGCCGCAGGCATGGATGTAGAGCGCCGTGAAGCGGCCGTCATCGCCGGTCGTGACGGTGGCGAAGCAGTGCCGGCGCGTCACGAACAGCGCATCGAGCCACGGCAGCCGGCAGAGATAGGGGAACAGCAGCATGCCGCCGAGGCTGAGCCGCGCGCGCACCACCTCGGCCGGGGCGTGCTGGATCTCCTCGATCAGGCGGAACGTCGGCGCGGCGTGCGCGGCGATCGCTTCGACGGGCTGCGTGGCAAGCGCGACCGGCGCCGCCATCGGCATCAATGGCCGCGACAGCAGCGGCGGGGGCGCCGGCGGCTCAGGCACATCGGGGATGGCACCCGGGAAGGCGAAGGGCGGGGGATCGGGGATCGGGATCGGCCGGCGGATCAGCTCGAGCAGATCGTCGCGCAGGCGGAGGATGTCGCGGTCGGGCAGCACGCGGATCAGTCGCGGCCAGCGGTCGATCTCGCACAGCGTCACCCGGGCGTGGCAGATCGGCAGGTCGAGCGTGGTGCCGTTCGGCAGCACCACCCGCTTCACCAGCCGCCCGCGCACCAGGCAGACGCAGAGCCGGAACCACGGCCACCAGACGGGCCGGGGGATCTGCACGCGGATTTCCGGGCGGCGGAGCGCGAGCCGGACGGTCTCGACATGTCCCTTGAGCTGCTTCAGCAGCTCGGCCCGCCCTGGCAACGGCTCGTTCGCGCCGGTCTCCACCACGGGGGCCACGAGCAACCGCGCGGTGTCGCCAACGGCCTTGGGGTCGAGCTTGATCTCGCCCTTGGCGATCAGGGTGGCGCCCTCGGCGGCGACCTTGAGGATCGTCTGCCCGGCCACCTTGCCGGTGCGGTCATAGACCACTGCGCGCAGGGCCTCGATCCGCTCGTCGGGTTTCGGCTGGGTCAGTTCGATCAGCACGGGAACAGCCTGCATCGCTCTCCTCCTCATCTCTTGTTGTCCCGGCCGACCGAGCGGCGAGCATACCGTGCCGGAGCGAACACGGTGCATGACAAACAGTTTGCCGTGAGGTGACGCGGGTCACGCGACACTGGCATTCTTGCTTGGTGCAGACCCTCTCGCTTGTCCTGCTCCTCATCGCGGCTTCGGTTCCGCTCGCGCTGCTCGCGCGCTGGTCGAACCTGCCCTACGCGGTCGCCCTGGTGCTCGGCGGCATGGCGCTCGCCTTCGTGCCGTTCATGCCGCGCGTCGCGCTCGACCCACAGCTTGTTCTTGTTCTGTTTCTGCCGCCGCTGCTGCAGGCGGGCGCGTTCTTCATGCCCTGGCGGCCCTTCAAAGCGAACCTCCGCCCGATCCTGCTGCTCGCGATCGGGCTGGTCGCCTGCACCACGGCCGCGATCGGGCTCGCGACCAGATGGCTGATGCCGGACCTTCCCTGGGCGGTCTGTTTCGCGCTCGGCGCGATCGTCTCGCCGCCCGACGCGGTCGCGGCCACGGCCGTGCTCGAGTCCATGCGGCTGCCGAAACGCATCGTCGTCGTGCTCGAGGGTGAGAGCCTGGTCAACGACGCCTCGGGACTCATTCTCTACAACATAGCCATCGCCGCGGCTCTGACGGGCATGTTCTCCTGGAGCGAGGCGGGCGCGCGCTTCGTGCTGGTCGGCGGCGGCGGAGCCATCCTGGGCGCCGCGTGCGGGCTTGCCGTCGTGCGGGGGCTGAGGCGCCTGCACGAGCCGATGCTCGAGATCGCCGTCACGATGCTGCTGGCCTATGCCTCCTACATCGCGGCCGACCGGATCGGGCTGTCCGGCGTGCTCTCCACGGTCGCGGCCGGGCTGGTGCTCGGCTGGCATGCACCGGAGACGATGAGCCCGCAGACGCGCATCCAGGCCAAGGCAGCCTGGGACGTGCTCGTCTTCCTGCTCAACTCCCTGGTGTTCCTGCTGATCGGGCTGAGCCTGAACGAGGTGGCCACGCGGGTCGCGCCGCGCGCGCTGCTCGAGCTTGCCGGCATCGGACTCCTGCTGTCGCTCGTCGCGATCGTCGTCCGGATGGCCTGGGTGTTCCCGGCCGCCTATCTGCCGCGCCTGCTCGTGCCCGCGATCCGCCGGCGCGACCCCTACCCCCCCTGGCGCTGGCTCGTGATCATCGGCTGGACGGGAATGCGCGGCGTCGTCAGCCTCGCCGCGGCGCTGGCGATCCCGGCCACGCTGCCGGACGGCTCGCCGTTCCCCGGCCGCGATGCCGTTCTGGTGCTCACCTTCGTTGTCATCCTGATCACGCTGGTCGGCCAGGCGACCACGCTCGGCCCGTTGATCCGCCGGCTCGGCGTCGCCCGTCCCGGCGGCGGCGGAGACGCGCATGCGCCGCATCGCCTGCGGATCGCGCGGGCAGGGCTCGCGGCCATGACCGCGAAGGCGGATGACCCGCTGGAGGGCGCGATCGTGCGCGACCTGCTGCCGGAATTGTCGCTCCGCGCCGGCGCCTCGCCACGCCAGGGCGCGCAGGCGATCGAGGCAACCGCGCGGCTCGTGCTGATGCTGGAGGCGCGCGCCGCGGAGCGGGCGGAACTCCTCGCGCTGCATCGCAGCGCCGAGATCGACGACGACACGCTCCGGGTCCTGCAGGAGGAGCTCGACCTCGAGGAACTGCGCCTGCGCCGGAGCCTCGCGGCGATGCGCGGCGAGTAGGGCGCGCTCAGCCGGACGCCGGCGGCGCGACCATCGTATCGACCTGCGCCACCAGCTGGCGCAGCGTGTAGGGCTTGGGCAGGAAGTGCAGATCCTCGTCCGGCAGCCCGTCGATCGCGGCACTCTCGGAATAGCCCGAGACCAGAACGACCGGGATCTTGGGATAGCGCGCGCGCACGGCCTTCACCACCTGCGTGCCGTCCATCCCCGGCATCACGACGTCGGAGACCAGCGCCGCGGGAGGAACCGGCTCGGCGTCGAGCATCTGCAGCGCCGCCTCGCCGGAGGCTGCGGCCAGCACACGCCAGCCTGCGTTCTCGAGCGCGCGCGTACTCAACCGGCGGACCCCGTCCTCGTCCTCAACCAGCAGCACCGTGCCGCGCCGCGCCGCGCCGTCCTCCAGGCAACCCGGCGGCGCACCCATCCGCGCTGCGGGCTCGGCCGCCCGCTGATGGGCCGGCGGCTCGCGCTGCAGCGGCTCTTCATGCGGGATGATCGGCAGGTAGATGCGGAACGTGGTCCCCTCGCCCGGCGTGCTCTCGACCGAGATGAAGCCGTCGGTCTGGCGCACGATTCCATACACCGTGGCGAGCCCGAGCCCGGTGCCGCCGGCCTCCTTCCGGGTGGTGAAGAACGGCTCAAACAGCCGCGGCAGGTCGTCAGGCGAGATCCCGTTGCCGGTGTCCGACACCTCGACCATGGCGTAGCGGCCCGGCGGGATCACCTCCTGGCCGCGCACCAGCGGCCGGTACAGCGTGATGTTGCTGGTCCGGATCGTGAGCCGCCCGCCCTGGGGCATGGCGTCGCGCGCGTTGAGCGCAAGGTTCACGACCACCTGGTCGAACTGCACCGGATCGACCCGGATCATGTGGCTCGGCAGTTCCAGGTCGAGCTCCAGCGCCACGCGCTGGCCGAGCAGCCGCCGCAGCAGCGCGGCGACGTCCTCGATCGCGTCCGCGAGGCGGATGATGCGCGGCTGCAGCGTCTGGCGCCGGCTGAACGCCAGCAGCTGCTTCACCAGCGCCGCCCCGCGCTCAGCGCTGCGTCGGATATGCAGCAGATCGGCCTGGAGCGGCTCGGCCATGTCGTCGCGCGCAAGGCAGAGGTCGCTCGCGGCGATGATCGAGGTCAGCAGGTTGTTGAAGTCGTGCGCGATTCCGCCGGCAAGCTGGCCGACCGCCTGCATCTTCTGGGTCTGCGCGAGCTGGGTCTCCATCACCCGGTGGCGCGTGATGTCGGTCAGACGGATCACCGCGCCCGAGACCGCACCGTCCGCCTCTGTCACCGGTGTGAAGGCGACCATGGCGACCGAGCACCCAAGCGGAATCCCGCCTTCGCCCTGCCGTTCGGCGAGGCGGAGCTCGACCGCCGAACGGCCGCCAAGGCCGGCGCCCATCCGGGCGAGCTCGGCCAGCACCTTGTCGCGATCCTCGGGGTGGAACAGCTCCCCGACCGGCGCGCCACGCGGCACTGGCTCGACCATCCGTCCCGCGAGCGCCTGTGCAGCGTCGTTGGCCAGCAGCAGCCGCGCCTCGGCATCGACGATGACGATTCCGGTCGGCGCCTGGTCGAACAGGGTGCGCCACGCCTCGCCCTCGGACCGCGTGAGGCGCTCGATCAGACACGTGGCAGACGGGTCAGCCGGCACGGTGCGGCACCTGACCCTTCAACCGCCAGACATACGCGATGATCTCGGCCACGGCCTGGTAGTGCTCCTCGGGGATCTCACGATCAACCTCCACCGTGTAGAGGGCGCGCGCAAGCGGCGGATTGGCGACGATCGGAATGCGGTGCTCCTCGGCCGATGCGCGGATCTTCGCGGCCAGATGATCCACCCCCTTGGCCATGACCTTCGGCGCCGCCGAGCCATCGCGGTCATAGGCGAGCGCCACGGCATAGTGGGTCGGGTTCGTGATGACGACGGTCGATTTCGGTACCGCGGCGAGCATGCGGTTGCGCGAACGTTCGGCGCGGATGCGTCGCAGGCGCGCGCGGATCTCGGGATCACCCTCGCTCTGCTTCATCTCCTCGCGGATGTCCTGGCGCGACATGCGCAGCCGCTGGGCGTGGCGGTAGCGGCTCCAGGCCACGTCGAGCACGCCGATCACCGTCAGTGCCGCAAGCAGCGCGAGCAGCAGGCGGAAGGCGTCTGCGACCACCACGGCAAGCAGGGTGGACGGCGCCCATTCGGCCGAGTGCAGCAACCGCGACGGCGCGTCCCACAGCACCGCGACCGCGGCGGCGATCAGCACCGAGAGCTTGGCGAGGCTCTTGACGAACTCCATCAGGTTCTCGGGCGAGACGATCCGCTTCGCCCCGGCGAGCGGGCTCAGCCGCGACCGCTTGGGTGCGATCCGCTTGGCCGAGACGAGCAGCCGCGTCTGCGCGAGCGTGGTCCCTGCCCCGAGCGCCAGCGCGAACGCGGCGATGCCGATCAGGAGCAGCGCGGCGGCACGCAGGACCGGCCACAGCGCCTCGGTCATCAGTGCCGGATCGACCGTATGGGCGCGCTCGAACAGGACCACGATCGCGGCGATCAGCGCCTTCGCGGCATCCGGGCCGACCATCGCCGCGCCGATCGTGGCACCCGCGAGCGCCGCAGCCGTCGCCAGGTCCTTCGAGACCGGGACCTCGCCATCCTCGCGCGCCTTCTCGAGCCGGCGCGGGGTCGGGGCCTCTGTCTTCTCGCCGTTGCCGTCCTTCTCCTCGGCCATTGCAGCTCAGAGCCCCGGCAGCCCGCCAAGCACGACCCGCGCGGCGGCCGTCCAGACCGAGAGCATCCCCGCGAGCAGCACGGCGAGCAGGGCGAGCCCGCCCGCGACCTGCAACGGCAGGGCAACGAAGTAGACCTGCATCTGCGGCACCAGGCGCGACAGCAGGCCGAGGGTAAGCTGGAACACCACGGCCGCGAGCACGAACGGACCGGCGAGCTGGAACGCGAGCGCCACGCTGGTTGCGACCGCGATCACCACCGCCTCCGCCGCGGCATCGGCCGGGAAGGGCCCGCCCGCCGGCAGCACCCGGTACGACCCGGCCAGCGCCGCGATCGGCAGCATGTGCAGGCCGGTTGCGAACAGCACCACGATGCCGCCGAGGCCGACCATGCGCGAGAGCGCCGTGCCGGTCGCGCCGAAGGACGGGTCGAACAGCGTGGCGTTGGAAAGGCCGAGCAGGAAGCCGAGATACTGCATGGCCATCGGCAGGGCGAGGGCGACGATGCGCGCGAGCCCGCCGATCCAGAGCCCGACCGCGCACTCGCCCGCGACCAGCGCAAGTGCCGCCGCGGGCGACGCGGGCGGAGGCGGCAGGGCCGGCGCGATCGGGGGCCAGAGCAGCGCAGCAAGCGCCAGCGTCATGCCGATCTTCACCGTCGCCGGCACCTCCTGCTCGCCCAGCCCCGGCAGCAGCATCAGCGCGGCGCCGATCCGGCAGACCAGCAGCAGGAACGCGAACGTCCAGGCCGGCAGCAGCTCGGGCAGAGCGGCAGCCTCGAGCGGCACGGTGCCTAGACCCCGCCGATCGCGACGATGCGGTCGAACAGGAGCCGCGTGAAGTCGCCGAGCGTGCGGCCGATGAAGGGCGCCGTCAGCGCCGCCGCCCCGAACACCGCGAGCAGCTTGGGTACGAAGATCAGCGACGCCTCATTCACCTGGGTGAGCGCCTGGAACAGCGAGATGATCAGGCCGACGACCAGCGCGGTCGCCATCAGCGGGCCGCCGACCAGCAGCGTGATCCATAGTCCGTCGCGCATCAGCGCGATCACGTCGGTATCGCTCACCCTCGCCCCTCCTGGGCTGGACGCGACCGCCGGCGCCCGGTGCCGGGCCGGCATCGCTACGGTGTCCTGTCGAAAGCTTCGCTCGACCCCTTGCGCGGCAGCGCGCTCAGATCGGCATGCGCATCACGTCCTGGTAGGCCTGGATCACCCGATCGCGGATCGCGACGGTGGTCTGGAGCGCGAGCTCGGCCCGCGCGACAGCCGTGACCATCTCGGTCACGTTGCCCTCGCCGGCGATCGCAGCCGCCGAAACGCGGTCCGCCTCCTTCGCGTTCGAGACCGTGTCCGCGATCGCGCGGCTGAGCATCTGGCCGAATCCGCCGGCGGCGTCGCCTGCCCCCTGCGCCGCCCCCTCGCCGAAGGCCGAGGCAGCGGCGTTCGCGTAGCGCGCGGCAGCCGCAGCCGCACCGATTCCGGTCATCGCCCGCCCCCTAGCGCAGCAGCTCGATCGCGCGCGTCAGCATCCCGCGCGTGACTTCGAGCACGTTCAGATTGGCCGCGTAGCTGCGCTGCGCCTCACGCATGTCCATCATCTCGATGAACGAGTTCACGTTCGGCACCTTCACGTAGCCGTTGTCGTCCGCCGCCGGATGCCCCGGCTCGAAGCGCGTGCCGAAGTCGCTCTCGTCGCGTCCGACCCGCTTCACGTGCACCTGCTCGACCCCGAGCACGCGGTTGAAGCGCGACTCGAAGGTGATCGTCTTGCGCCGGTACGGATCGCCCTCCGGCGTGCTCGCGGTGGTGTCGCGGTTCGCCAGGTTCTCGGCGACGATTCGAAGCCGCATCGCCTGGGCGTCCATGCCAGCGGCCGAGAGCCGCAGGGCCTTGAAGAGATCCATCACGTCCTCCGTGCCGGACGATGCCGGCCAGGGCTCAGTCTGCCCGGCAAACCTTTCCACCGGGTTGCGATCTGCCGGGTCATCCCTGCCGCCCAAGCGCGGTGCGGAACAGCGCGAAGTACTTGCGGTACAGGCCGAGGGTCAGCGAGTGGTGCGTCTCGGTGTCGGAGACCTTCACGAGTTCGCGCTCGACCTGCACGGCATTGCCGGCCGGCGTCCGCTCCGCCGCGACGCGCACGGCGCGGGCGACCGGCGCGGGGCCCTGGGTGCCGACGAGATGGCGCGGATCGGTGCGCGCGGGCGCAACCGCGCCGGTGCGGGCGAGCACCCGCGCGAACGGCGGCAGGTCCTTCGCCGCATAGCCCGGCGAGTCGGCGTTGGCGATGTTCTGCGACAGCACCTCCTGGCGGCGATCCAGCCAGGCGAGACGCTGCTCGGCCAGCCGGAAAAGACTGAGCTTGCCGGGATCCATCTGGTCACCTCCTGCGCCGGCGCGGCAACGCATGTGCCGTGCCAACGCGCGCGCGACCATGGCCGCACTTCCTGAAGCTGGCGTTAAGCGTCGCCGCTGCACGCTTAAGCATTCCGTAAAGCGTGCGGTGCATGTTCCAGGCGACGGACGGCGACAGACGGCCGGTGTCATGAGCCAGACCATCGACGGGCGGAGCGGATGGACGACAACGACGAGACGGAACGCGCGGCCACCATCGGCCTCATCGCCGAGACGATGCGCTCGACCGTGACGGTGGCACGCGCCCTGGTCGATGCCGGGGTACGCGTCGATCTCTCCGGGCTCGATCGCGAGGTCAGCGACCTCTGCGCCGACGCGGTCGCTCTGCCCCGCCCCCTCGGGCGCGAGCTGATCGGGCCGCTGAGCCGGCTGCGCGACGAGATCTCCGCCCTGGAACAGACGCTGACGGACGCCCCGACGGCCGGCTGATCAGCGCCCGACCGATGTCACGGCAGAAGGCCGTACCATGATAGAGACGCTCCAATCCATTCCCTGGGCGATCGCCGCGCTCGCGGTGACGATCGCGGTGATCCTGCTGGTCGGCAAGCTCGCCCAGCGGGCAGGGCTCGGCACCGGCCCGCGCTCGGGCCGACGACTCGCGGTGGTCGAGACGCTCTCGGTCGATGCCAGGCGGCGCCTCGTGATCGCGCGCGTCGACGGGCGCGAGGCCGTGCTGTTGGTGGGCGGGGCGAACGACCAGGTGGTGTGCCTGCTCGGGACCGCCGCGGAGGCAGGCCGATGAGGCGCAGCCTTCTCACCCTCCTTGCAATGCTGCTGATGCTGCTGCCCAGCGTCGCCCTTGCACAATCGGTCACCGTCGATCTCGGGGCCGCGGGCGACGGCAGCGCCGCGACGCGGATCGTCCAGCTCACCGCACTGATCGCGCTGCTCAGCCTGGCACCGTCGCTGCTGGTGATGGTGACGGCGTTCGCGCGCATCGTGATCGTGCTGTCGCTGCTGCGCGCCGCGCTCGGCACCCAGGGCACGCCGCCCAACACCGTGCTGATCGGCCTCGCGCTGTTCCTCACCTTCTTCGTGATGCAGCCGGCGTTCGAGCAGTCCTGGACGCTCGGCATCCTGCCGATGACGGAGGGGCGGGTGACCGAGATCGAGGGGATGCGGCTGGCCGCCGAACCGTTCCGCGGCTTCATGGTCGCGAATCTGCGGTCGGAGGACCTGTCCCTGTTTCTCGACATCGCCGACCTGCCGCCGCCCGAATCGCCGGCGCTGACGCCCTGGCGCGCGCTCGTGCCGGCGTTCCTGGTGGGCGAGCTGCGCCGCGCGTTCGAGATCGGCTTCCTGCTGTTCGTGCCGTTCCTGGTGATCGACCTCGTCGTCGCCTCGGTGCTGATGAGCATGGGCATGATGATGCTGCCGCCGACGGTGGTCTCGCTGCCGTTCAAGCTGATCTTCTTCGTGCTCGTCGACGGCTGGCGGCTGGTCTCGGGCAGTCTGGCGCAGAGCTTCGTCGGCGGCTGATTGCTCTCGCCGGCGCGTCGGTCCAGGCTGCGCCCCGCGAACAGGGGGGCGCGATGCGGGAGCTCACGAGCGAGGCGCTGCTGGCCGATGTGCGGCGCTGGGTGGAGATCGAGAGTCCGACCCAGGACGCAGCTGCGGTGAACCGGGTCGCCGACCATGCCGAGGCGGAACTCCGCGGCGTTGGCGCGACGATCGAACGCATCGCCGGCACGGACGGCTTCGCCGACATCCTGCTCGGCCGCGTGGCGGGTGACGCCGCCGGCCCCGGCATCCTGCTGCTCGGCCACATGGACACCGTCCATCCCGTCGGCACGCTGGCCGGGCCGCTGCCGTTCCGGATCGAGGGCGAGCGCGCCTACGGTCCGGGCATCTACGACATGAAGGGCGGCAACGCGATCGCGATCGCGGCGCTGAAGCAGCTGCACGCGACCGGACGCCGGCCCTGTCTGCCCGTCACCGTGATGCTGATCCCCGACGAGGAGGCCGGCAGCCCGTCCTCGCGGGCGCGGATCGAGGCCGAGGCCGCGCGTCATGCCATCGTGCTGGTCGCGGAACCGTCAGGCGAGGGAGGACGGCTCACGGTGGCGCGGCACGGCATCGCGCGGTTCCACCTGCGCACCATCGGCCGTCCGGCCCATGCCGGGGCCTATCACGAGAAGGGCCGCAGCGCGATCCGCGAGATGGCACACCAGGTGCTTGCGATCGAGGCGATGACCAACTATGGCCGAACGATCGTGCTGAACGTCGGCACGATCGCGGGCGGCACGCACGAGAACATGGTCCCGCTCGCCTGCGAGGCCTGCGTCTATGTGCTGGTGCCGACCGTCGAGGCCGAGGAGGAGGTGCACGGGAAGCTGTTGGCACTGCAGCCCGTCGATCTTGATGTCCGGCTGGAGATGCGGCGCGGGCTGTTCCGGCCGCCTTACGGCAAGACGCGCGCGATCCAGGCGCTCTACGACCACGCAGCATCCCTGGCGCGCGACCTCGCGTTTCCGGTGGCGGGCGAGCGCATCGCCGGCGGTGGCAGCGACGGCAACTTCACCGGCAGCCTCGGCGTGCCGACGCTCGACGGCCTCGGCGTGATCGGCGACGGGCCGCACACGCACGAGGAGCACCTGCTGATCCCCTGCCTGGTGCCGCGCACCGCGCTGTGGGTGCGGCTGTTCGAGACGCTCGATCCGTCGTTGGTTGCCGAGGCTCAGCCGGCGGGCAGCAGCGTGGCGATGTAGGGCGGCAGCTGGAATGAGGCCGCGTGTACTTCGGGCGTCCAGTAGCGCGTGGTGCCCAAGATGCCGGCGGCCGCGGCGCGGCGGCGCAGTTCCTCGGCAGCGGCGCCGCGCAGCCCCGGCGGCTTCGCAGCCCCCCCCCGCGGCATGAAACCCCCGACAAAGGTCGGGACCGCGGCGCCCGAGGCGGGCAC
>NZ_JBHYDW010000113.1:0-12990 GCF_051860475.1 Elioraea sp.
GCCCTGCACCCGGCAGGGGCCATTGGCCCCCGCACCCCGTCAACCACGCGCGAGCACGATCCGGCCGACATCCGTCCAGCCGGCTCGAAACCCCGTCTCGCAGTAGGACAGGTAGTACTCCCAGAGACGCTTGAAGCGCGCGTCGTAGTTCTGCGTCAGGGCAATCCGCGGCCACGCGGCCTGGAATGCCTCGTTCCAGTGGCGCAGCGTCTCCGCATAGGACGCGCCGAACCAGGCATCCGAAACCCACCGCAGGCCCGCCCGTCCGATCTCCTCGCGCAACCGCGTCGGGCTCGGCAGCATCCCGCCGGGGAACACATAGCGCTGGATGAAGTCGGCGCTGCGCCTGTACTCGCCGAACAAGCGATCGGCAATCGTGATGATCTGCAGCGCCGCCCGGCCGCCGGCACGCAGCCGGTCATGCACCGCGCGGAAATAGGCCGGCCAATAGGCCTCGCCCACCGCCTCGAACATCTCCACCGACGCCACCGCATCGAACGTCTCGGTCACGTCACGGTAGTCCTGGATGCGGACCTCGACGCGATCCCCGAGCCCTGCCGCCGCGACCCGTGCCCTTGCCGCTTGCGCCTGTGCCCGCGAGAGCGTCAGCGCCACCACCTGCGCGCCGTGCTCGCGTGCGGCGGTCTCCGCAAGGTGCCCCCAGCCGCAGCCGATCTCCAGCAGCCGCGATCCTGGAGCAAGCCGGAGCTCGCGGAGCAGGTTGCGCACCTTCCGCCCCTGCGCCTGCTCGAGCGTCTCATCGGTCTGTGCAAACTCCGCCGCCGAGTACGTCATCGTCGGATCGAGCCAGGCGGCATAGAAGTCGTTGCCCAGGTCGTAATGCGCGGCGATGTTGCGCCGCGCGCCCCGCCGCGTGTTCGGATTGAACGCGTGCACCAGCCGCGACAGCCAACGGATCAGCGTCCGCCCGCGCAGCACCGCTTCCCATTCCGCCTCGTTCGCTGCGGCGAGCATCATCACCGCGCGCAGATCGGGCGTAGACCAGTCGCCGTCGAGATATGCCTCGGCCCAGCCAAGGCTGCCGCCGGTCGCAAAGCGCCGGATCGCCCGCGGCGAGGCGAGCCGCACCTCGGCGCTCGGCCCCGGGCGCTCGCCGCGAACCCGATGCAGCGCTCCGTCGGGAAGCGCGAGCTGCAATTCGCCCGCACGGATCAGTCCGGCGAGCTGGAGCGCCAGCCGGTAGCGCCGTGGAGGCGGGGCGGGGAACCCGGCCGAGAGGGTCGTGTCGGTTCCGTGCATCGCGCGGCGCCGGCCTCAGGTGGCGATCGTCGACGTCGGCGAGGGCGGGGACGGCCGTTGATGGTATTGAGCCCCCTTCAACCAGAGCCAGACCGCGTGCCAATGGATCGCGACCATCGTGGTCACCGTGACGAACGGCATTGAGACGAGCGCGCGCAGCAGATGTGCATCGGTCATCGGCACACGCCGCGCCGCGAGTGAGGCGGTCAGAACGCGCTCATCCCCCTCGTGCTCGTTGATCACCAGACCGATCCGCCGGTCCGACAGCGCGAGGGTGAAGCCGTAGCGCGCCGCCATGCCGATGAAGGGCGAGACATGCATCGTCTTCTCCGCCGTGTGGCAGTGCGGCATGCCACCCGACAGCCGCGCGACATAGGGGTGCTGGTCGCCGAAGGTGTTCTTCACCTGGTAGATCACGGCTGAGGGCTCTCCCGACTCGTCCTCGCAAAGATACAGAGTGATCGGGTTGAACACATAGCCGAGCACGCGTGGCATCGCGAGCAGTCTGATCCGGGCCGGCCGGTCCACCCCGGCCGAGGCCAGCACGCCTTCGGCCCAAGCGCGCAGGGGGCTTCCGTCGCGCGGGCCGTGATCGAGGGCGTGGAACGACACGATTCCGGCGCGATCATGCGCGAACAGCCGGCTGCTCGCGTTTGCCTCGTTGAGTCGATCCAGGTCGAGCAGCAGCGCCCAGATGCGGTATTGAAACCGCTTTCGGAACGGTCTGTGGCGTACATGCACCACCCGCGCGTGCAGGATCTCGGCGGGCGCGATCCCGGCAGCCGGGCCGCTCACGCGGCCTCCGCCAGCGTGGGTTCGGTCTCCCACGGCACGATGACGCCAAACGCTCGCGCGACCGCCACCGCCGAAGTGATCCCATCCTCGTGGAAGCCGTAGCCGCACCAGGCGCCGCAGAACCAGACGCGATCCTGGCCCTGGATCGACGGCAGTGCGGCCTGCGCGCGGAGCATCGCGGGGTCGTACTGCGGGTGGCGGTAGATTTTCTCGACCAGCACCGTGCCGGGCCGGGGCGCGCGGAACGGGTTGAGCGAGACGAACAGCGGTCTTGCCGTGCGCAGGTTCTGCAGCCGGTTCATCCAGTACGTTACCGCCACCTCGCGGCGGTGATCGGCCGGGCCGCGGGCGAGGTAGTTCCAGGACGACCACACACCGCGCCGCCGCGGCATCAGGGTCTCGTCGGTGTGCAGGACCATGGCGTTGTCCTGGTAGCGCACCTGCGACAGCACCGACCGCTCGGCGACGCTCGGCTGATCGAGCAGCTGCAGCGCCGCATCGCCGTGTACCGCCATCACGACGCTGTCGAAGCGCTCAGCCGATCCGTCATCGAGATGAACAATCGCGCCGCCCGCGTCGCGTGACACGGCAACGACTGCCCGCCCGGTCGAAACACGCCCATCGAGGTCCACCGCGATGCGCGCGACATAGCGGCGCGATCCTCCTGACAGGGTGCGCCAGCGCGGCCGGTCGGACAACCGCAGGAGCCCGTGGTTCTCGAAGAAGCGCACGAAGGCCCGCGCTGGGAACTCGCGCATCCCCTCGACGCTCGCCGACCAGATGGCCGCCCCCATCGGCAGCAGGTGGTCGTGCACGAAGGCGGAGCCGTAGCGCTCGCGCGCAAGAAACGCGCCTAGCGTCAGCGATTCGTCCGCGTCCATCAGCGCCTGTGGAGCCTCGCGATAGAATCGGATCACGTCGCGCAACATGCCGAGGAAGCGCGGGCGGACGATGTTGCGCTTCTGGGCGAACAGTTGCGGCCAGGCGCCGCCGGCATACTCCAACCGACCCTCGCCGATCGACACACCGAACGACATGTCGGACGTCTCGGTCGTCACGCCGAGTGAGTCGAACAGCCGCACGAGGTTGGGATAGTTCCCTTCATTGTAGACGATGAAGCCGGTATCCACCGCGACACGCTCGTCGTCGATCTCGACCTCTTGGGTGTCGGCGTGGCCGCCGAGGCGGCGTTCCGACTCGAACAGGGTCACCTCGCAGGCCTCGCGCAACAGCCACGCTGCCGACAGACCGGCGATCCCGGCGCCGATCACGGCCACGCGCGGCCGCGCGCGCGGCCGGAAAAGTCCGTCCATTCAGGCGGCTCCCTTGTCCCTGGTGATGCTGTCCAATGCCGCGAGCGCGCGGGCGCGTGCGGCGGCGTGATCCACGATCGGCGCGGGATAGCTGCGCTCCAGCGCGACGCCGGCGTCCGCGAGTTCGAGCGGTGACGCCTGCCACGGCGCGTGGATGAGCGCCGCCGGCAGTCGCGCGAGTTCGGGGACCCAGCGACGCACATAGGCGCCTTGCGGATCGAACTTCGCGCCCTGGAGAACCGGGTTGAAGATGCGGAAATAGGGCGCAGCGTCCGCGCCCGACCCCGCGACCCACTGCCAGGAGGCGCTGTTGGAGGCGAGGTCCGCGTCCACCAGCGTATCCCAGAACCAGGCCTCGCCGTCCTGCCAGGGCAGCAGCAGGTGCTTGATCAGGAACGAGGCGACGATCATGCGCACCCGGTTGTGCATCCAGCCGGTGTGCCAGAGCTGGCGCATGCCCGCGTCCACGATCGGGTAGCCGGTCTGCCCACGCTGCCAGGCGCGCAAGGAACCCGGATCGTTGCGCCAGGGGAAGTGCGCGAATGCCTCCTTCAACGGCTGCTCGGGCATCGCCGGCCGGTGCCAGAGCAGGTGGTAGGAGAACTCGCGCCAGAGCAGTTCCTTGAGGAACGTCTCGGTGCCCTCGCCGCGGGGCGCGCCGCCGGCCTCGGCCGCGTGCCAGACCTGTCGCGGCGAGATCTCTCCCCAGTGAAGATGGGGGCTGAGCGCCGACGTCGCGCCGAGATCAGGGCGGTTGCGGAGTGCATCGTAGGTGGCGAGGTGGTGCGCGACGAACCGTGTGAGCCGCGCCTGCGCCCCGGCCTCGCCTGGCCCCCAGGTTTCGCGCAGGCCACCCGCCCAATCGGGGTGCGTCGGCAGCAAGCCCCAATCGTGCAGCCGGTCCGACGGCGCAAGCCGCGATGGTGCGGGAATCCGCGTCGGGGCGCGCGCCGGTTGTGCCGGTGGTCCGGCGGCGAAGCAGGCTCGGCTGAACGGGCCGTAGACGCCGAACGGGCCGCCGGCCCGGGTACGGATGGTCCACGGCTCGAACAGCAGCGACGCATTGGCGCCGTGGATCGGCACCTCGCGCCGCTTCAGCGCCGACGCGACGGCAGCGTCGCTGTCCCGGGCCCAGGGTTCGTAGAGCCGGCTCGCATACACAGCCGAGGCGCCGGTCTCGGCCACCATCGCCGGAATCACCTCCGCCGCGCGGCCGCGGCGCAGGACGAGACCGGCGCCCCGGTCGGTAAGCGACGCGGCAAGCGCAGTCAGGCTGTGATGCAGCCACCACAGCGACGCGCCGCCCGGTGCCCAGCGCCCCGGCGTCTCGCGGTCGAGCACGTAGACGGGCACGACTGGCCGGCCGGACGCGATCGCGGCCGCGAGTGCGGGGTTGTCGGTGAGGCGGAGGTCCTGCCGAAACCACAGCAGTACCGGCGCGCCGGTGGGAATGCCCATGCGACGAGGGTCACCTTGCAAGACGTGATCCCGCCGTAGGCCGCCTTCCCAAAGGGCCCCGACGTTATTGGAAGCACAGCGGATATAGCGTCAGGCCGGATCGGTCAAAGCCTCACGGTTTCGCCAGCTGTCAGCAGGCCTCGAACCGGAAGCCTGTTCGCGCGTTGTGCCGGCACCGCATCCGAAGGAAACGGAGGATCTGACCATGACCCTCACCCGAGCTGGCTTCCTGCGCGGAGCCGCCTGCATCGCGCTGGCCGGGATCGCCGTGCCCGCGGCGATGTCCAGCACGCGTGCCGCCGACCGCGATGTTGTCGATCTTCTCGCCGCGCGCGGGAATTTCGACCGCTTCCTGGCCCTGTGCCAGCGGGCGAATGTCACGGACGAGCTGAAGGCGCCGGGTCCTTTCACGGTGTTCGCGCCCACCGACTCCGCCTTCGGTCGCATTCCGGAGAGCCTGATCGTCGACCTGACCGGTGCTGGCGGGGATCGGACGCCCGACATGGCACGGCTGCGCGCCTGGATGCTGTTCCACGTGGTGCAGGGTCGCCATATCTCGCCCTCGTGGACCAACACGCAGGAGTTGCCGACGTTGAACGGCGGCCGGCTGCGCGTGGACGTGCCGCAGGGCGAGCCGATGCGTGTGCTCAACTCGACGAACCCGACCCTCTACACGGGCGGGTACGGCGCCGGCGGGCTGGCAACCAACCGGATCGCCGCGATCGAGGCGCCGGACCTGGTCGCCAGCAACGGCGTGGTGCACGCGATCGACAACGTGCTCCTGCCGTGACCGGCGGCGGCCGGGCGCGGGTGCGCATCCCCGCGCCCGGCCGTTCCGCCTGCGACGGGGTGGCGCTAGACTGGTACCCATGTACGCACCACCCTCCTTCCGCGTGAACGACGCCGCGGAGCTCAGCGCGATGATCGCCCGGCTCCGCTTCGCCACGCTGGTCGTGAACGGACCCGAGGGTCCGGTCGCGGCGCATCTGCCCATGATCGCCGAGGTCGAACATCCCGACGTGCTGCTGGGCCATGTTGCGCGCGCCAACCCGATCGTTCCTCTGCTCCGCGAGGCGCCGGCGGCGCTCGCCTGCTTCGTCGGGCCGTATGCCTACGTCTCGCCCGCCTGGTACGCGTCGAAGCGCGAGCACGGCAAGGTCGTGCCGACCTGGAACTATGTCGCGGTGCAGGCGAGAGGGACGATCGAGCCGGTCGGCACCGCCGAGGGACTGCGCGCGATCGTCGCCGCGCTGACCGACGAGATGGAAACGGGCCGGCCCGAGCCCTGGGCGGTGGACGACGCGCCGGCCGATTTCGTCGCCGGGATGCTGAAGGCGATCTTCGGTTTCCGGCTGCGTGTGACGGCCGTCGTGGGCAGCGCCAAGCTCAGCCAGAACCGCCCCGAAGCGGACCGGGCTCGAGTGCTCGATGGCCTCGCCGCCTCGCCCGAGGGAACCGACAGGGCTGTTGCGCTGTTGATGATGGATGCGCAGCAAGCGGCTCGCGGCCCGGTTCGACGCCGATAGTGCGATCCCCGACCAGCCTGGAGCCGTCTCCTGCGTCGATCCCTCGCGAGAGAACGCAGGAGAATAGGCCATGTCGTCCAGACGGTTGACTCTACTCGGCAGTGTCGGACTCGCGCTGGCGGCATGCGCGCCCGGCGAGATGACGCGGAGCGAGGATCGGAGCGAGCCCCGCAGTCGGGACCGGCGCGAGCGGCGCAGCGATTGGCGGCGCGAGGATCAGCTCACGGCGCCGAGCCGCGACCTTGAGACGGTGCTGGCGTCCGATCCCCAGTTCGGTCGCTTCCTGGACGCGGCCCGCCGCACCCAGGTTGATGAGACTCTGAGCGGTCGGGGCGTCTACACGGTGTTCGCTCCAACCGACAACGGATGGGGAGATATCCCCGTCAGCCTTCGTGAGGACCTGTACCCGGCGAACAGGCCGGCCGATAGCGTCCGAGGCCGTGCGTTGGTCGTCGCGCACGTCGTGGAGGGCCGTTACCCGCTTGCGGATTTCAGGGGCCGCAGGACCAGGCTTGAGACCCTGAACGGCAATCGGATCGTCATCGACGGGACCGATGCCAATCGCATGATGGTGCAGTCCGACGGAGGTGGCGGATACAGCGCGGGCGGCTCCCTGCTGTTCTGGGGGGCCTCCAACATCACGCGTGGGGACATCGAGGCGAGCAACGGCATCGTCCACGTCGTCCACAAGCCGATCATGCCCTGACCCGGCGGAGGCGGGTGATCACGCCGGCTCTGCCTCGCGCAGCTCGGCGAGGGTGAAGCTGAACAGCCGGCCGCGCCCGAGCAGGAAGGCGCGGCCGCCGCGCGGAAACAGCGCGCGGATCGCCGGATCGCGCACGTCGAGCCCGCCGGTATAGGCGCCGAAGGCCGGCAGCACGACACGGCGCGAATCCGCGACGAAGCAGGCCCGGCTCACCCATTTGCCGCGCGTTGCGACACTCGCCTTCGGGTGCAGATGCCCGGAGATCTCGCTCGCGCGTCCGGTCGCGTCGTGCAGGAAGGTGAGCGGCCCCTCGCGCAGGGCCTCGGTGGTTGCGCCGGGCAGGCCCTCGGGCGGGGCCGGATCGTGGTTGCCGAGCACCCAGACGAGCTCCAGCGACTGCGCGAGTGCGGCGATGCGCGCGGCATCCTCGCGGGGAAGCCGCGCGGCACCTGTTCGGTCATGGAACGAGTCGCCGAGCGCGACCAGCCGCGCTGGCCGGTAGCGCCGCACCAGCGGGATCAGGCGGTCGAGCGTGGCGCGGCTGTCGTAGGGCGGAACGAGCGCGCCGCGCGCCGCGACCGATGAGCCCTTCTCCAGATGCAGATCGGCCACCGCCAGCAGCCGTCGCGCCGGCCACCACAGCACGCCTTCGGGGTCGAGCATCAGCCGCTCGCCGGCGATGTGGATCGGCGCGGCGCTCATTCGGCGAGGGGCAACTCGCCCTGGCGGCGGCCGCGGATCGTGCGCAGCGTCGCGCGTCCATCCGTGCGGAGCGCAGTGCCCGAGGGCCGCTTGCGGTCGCGCGCGGCGTTCGCGCGGTGGGCGGGATGGACGGGTGCGGCCGGCGGCTCGGCCTCGCCCAGCGCCTCGGCCACGAGTGCCGCCTCCTCGGCCTCGGCGAGCAGCGCGTCCTCGCCCGCGCCGGCGACACTCTCCTTGCCGACCTCGAGCAGCACCGGCACCGCGAGCGGCGAGACGCGCGACAGCGCCATGTGCACCACGCGCCCCTGCGCGCGCTTCAGCAGCGCGGCGACGCGGCCGACATCCACAAGGCCGCGCGCCGCGTCGGCGCGTGTGGCGCGCAGCAGCACATGGTCCGGCTCGTGCTTGCGCAGCACGTCGTAGATCAGGTCGGTGTTCACGGTCACCTGGCGTCGCGACTTCTCGGCTCCCGGATGGTGGCGATCGACCAGCCCCGCGATCACCGCGACGTTGCGGAAGGTGCGGCGGAGCATCGACGACTCGGCCATCCACTCCTCGAGATCGTCGCCCAGCATGTCCTCGCCGAACAGCTCGGCGACGCGCACGGGCTGGTGCGCCGACCAGACCGCGACGACGTAGTCGGTGGCGACGAAACCCAACGGGCCGAAGCCCGCGCGCTCCATCCGGCGCGTCAGCAGCATCCCCAGCGTCTGATGCGCGTTGCGGCCTTCGAAGCAGTAGGCGACCAGGAACCAGCGCCCGCCGCGCGGGAAGGTCTCGACGAGCAGGTCATGGCGGCCGGGCAGGCGCGAGCGCGCCTTCTGCAGGCGCAGCCACTCGGCGACGTCCTCCGGCAGGTCGTGCCACTGCGCGGGGTCCTGCAGCAGTCCGCGCACCCGATCGGCGAGGTAGGTGGTCAGCGGTAGCCGCCCGCCGGCATAGGCCGGCACCTTGGGATCGTCGCCCGTACCGGGGGAACATTCCACCATCGTCTCGTGCAGCCGGTCGAAGCGCAGCAGCCGGCCGGCGAACATGAAGGTGTCGCGGGGTTGCAGCATGGAGACGAAATATTCCTCGATCTCGCCCAGCACGTGCCCGCCGAAGCCGCGGCCGAGCTTCACCTTCAGAAGTGGTGCCTCGACGATGGTGCCGATGTTCATGCGATGCTGGCGTGCGACGCGTGCGTTGGCGACATGCAGCCGGCCTTCGGCGTCGCGGAACAGCTTGCGGTAGCGTTCGTAGGCGGCGAGCGCATAGCCGCCGTCCTCGACGAAGCGCACCACGTCGTCGAGATCCTTGCGGGAGAGATCGGCGTAGGGTGCGGCGCGCGTCACCTCGGCGTAGAGATCGTCCGGATGGATCGGCCCGGAGCACACGACGCCGAGGACGTGCTGGGCGAGCACGTCGAGCCCGCCCGGCGGCGGCGGATCGCCATCGAGATCGCGCGCGGCGACACCGGCGATGGCGCAGCGGCACTCCAGCACCTCGAACCGGTTGGCGGGCACCAGGATCGCGCGCGAGGGCTCGTCCCAGCGGTGGTTCGCCCGCCCGATGCGCTGCATCAGCCGGCTCACGCCCTTCGGCGCGCCGACCTGGATCACGAGATCGACGTCGCCCCAGTCGATGCCGAGATCGAGCGAGGAGGTCGCGACCACCGCCTTCAGTCGCCCCTCCGCCATCGCGGCCTCGACCTTGGCGCGCTGGTCGCGCGCGAGCGATCCGTGATGCAGCGCGATTGGCAGCGCGTCGTCGTTCAGCCGCCACAGCGCCTGGAACATCAGCTCGGCCTGGGCGCGCGTGTTGACGAACACGATCGCGGTCCGCGCGCGGCGGATCATGTCGTAGATCGCCGGTGCCGCGAGCAGGCCCATATGGCCCGACCAGGGCAGAGGCCCGTCCGGCAGGCGTACCGTGATCTCCGGTGCGGCGCCCTCGGGCGCTTCCACCACCGCAACATCGTCGCCGCGCCCATTGGCCGAGAGGAACGCGACGAGCGGCGCGCGATGCGGCACGGTTGCCGAGAGCCCGACACGCCGCGCGCCGGGTGCGAGGGTCGCCAGCCGCGACAGGCCGAGCGCGAGCTGGTCGCCGCGCTTCGTTCCCGCGAGCGCGTGGATCTCGTCGACGACGATCGTCGAGAGGCCGGCGAAGGTCTTCGCCGCGTCCTCCATCGACAGCATCACCGCGAGGCTCTCGGGCGTGGTGAGCAGGATCTGCGGCGGCGCCTCGCGCTGGCGTCGCCGCGTCGCGGCGTCGGTGTCGCCGGTGCGGGTTTCGATCGCGATCGGCAACCCCATCTCGGCCACCGGGCTGGTGAGGTTGCGCGCGATGTCGGTCGCCAGCGCCTTCAGCGGCGAGACATAGAGCGTGTGCAGCCCTGGACGCGGATGCTCCGCCAGCCCGGCGAGGGGCGGAAGGAACCCGGCGAGCGTCTTGCCCGCGCCGGTGGGCGCGATCAGCAGGGCGGAGCGGCCGGCGCGCGCCTCGGCCAGCATGGCGTGCTGGTGCGGGTGCGGCCGCCAGCCGCGCGCGGCGAACCAGGCGCGCAGGCGTTCTGGAAGTGTTCCGGTCACCCGGTCAGACTACGCATCCCCATCGTCCCCTGCCAGGGCGGCATCGGGGGAAGTGCCGTCAGCGACGCATAGCGAGGTGACGCGCCAAGGTAACGAGGACCGACGCGCGAGGCCCAGGCTCGCGGATGGTGTCGATGGTCTCAAGGACGGCGGCAATGTCGCCCGCCTGCGCCTGCGCTTCGGCGATGGAGTTAAGCGCCGAGGCGCGCCGGAACGCGTCGCCGATGCCGCGCGCCGTGGCCAGGGCGGCGGCGATGTTGCCCGCCTGCGCCTGCGCTGCGGCGATGGCGCGAACCGCGTCGGCGCGCTGGCCCGCATCGTCGATGCTACGCGCCGTGGCCAGCGCGGCGGCGAAGTCGCTTGCCTGCGCCTGCGCCTTAGCGATCGCGCGAAGCGTCCAGGCGCGCGAGTCCGCCTCGGCGATGCCGCGCGCCGTGGCCAGGGCGGCCGTGAACGTCTGGGCCGCAGCCTCTCGGTCCCCCGCCTGCGCCTGCGCTTCGGCGATGCCGGCAAGCGTCAAGGCGCGCAGGAACGCATCGGCGATGCCGCGCGCTGTGGCTAGTGCGGCGGCGAAGTCGCCCGCCTGCGCTTGCGCCTCAGCGATCGCGCGAAGCGCCCAGGCGCGCGAGTCCGCATTGGCAATGCCGCGCGCCGTGGTCAGAGCGGCCGTGAATGTCTGGGCCCGAGCCTCTCGGTCCCCCGCCTGCGCCTGCGCTTTGGCGATGCCGGCAAGCGTCAAGGCGCGCGGGAACGCATCGGCGATGCCGCGCGCTGTGGCCAGGGCGGCGGGGATGTTGCCCGCCCGCGCCTGGGTGCCGGCAATGGCGACGAGCGCCGAAGCGCGTGACGCTGCATCAGCGATCCCGCCCGCCGTGGTCAGGGCCTCGGCGAACGTTGCCGCCGAACCCTGGTGATCGCCCGCTTGCGCGTGGGCGTGGGCGATGGCAGCAAGCGCCTCAGCGCGCGACTCTGCACTGGCGATCTGGCGTGCCGTGGCCAGGGCGCGGGAGACGTCGCCCACCTGCGCCCGAGCACGGGCGATGTCGGCGAGCGCCAAGTCACGCCATATCGAATCGGCGATCCCGTCTGCCGCGACCAGGGCGCCGCCGATGTCGCCTGACTCCACCTGGGCTTTGACGAAGACGGAGAGCAGCGTGTTGCGCGAGAGCGCATCGGCGATCCCGCGCGCCGCGGTCAAAGCCTCGGCGAAGGTTGCTGCCGAGCCCTGGCGATCGCCCGCCTGCGCCTGCGCTTCGGCGATGCCGCGAAGCGCCCCGGCGCGCTCGGCCGCATCGCCGATCCCGCGCGCCGTGGCCAGCGCCTCCGCGAGGGTCCTTGTGGATTCGTATCGGTCACCCGCCTGCCTCTGAGTTGCTGCGATGCGACCAAGCGCGGAGGCGCGCGTAGGCGAGTCGGTAATCCCGTGCGCTATGGCCAGGGCCTCGGCCATGAGGCAGGGCGCGTCTGGCGCCGCCCGACACCGCCGCCAGGCCGCGTGCCCCGCCAAGGCTGCCGCGACCCACTCCGCCGGCACGGCGAAATTCAGGTTCTGCCCGCGCCCCACCTGGAAGGTCGTCAGCCCGACGAGACGGCCCCGGTCGTCGAACAAGCCGCCGCCCGAAGACCCCGGCGAGACCGCCGCCGTGGTCTGCACCACAGGGCCGCCCTCGGCCGCGCGCAACTGCGACACGAGCCCGGCCGAGAGGCTCAGCTCCAAACCCTGCGGCGCGCCGACCGCATAGACCGCCGCGCCGACCCGCAGCCGCGCCGCCTCGCCCAGCGTCACCGCCGGCGCATCGAGCGTCGGCACGTCCAGGAGGCAGACGTCGCGCGCGGCCTCGGTCCGCACGGGAGTTGCGGCATGGGCGATCCGGCCACGCCGGACCACGACCTGCGGCGCATCGCCCAGCACGTGGCAGTTTGTCGCCACGAGCCGCTGCGCCACCACCACCCCGCTGCCCTGCGCCGCACCGTCCACGACCACCACGGAGGGCGCGACGGCGGCGAACACACGCTCGGCGGTCGTGGCCGAGGCCGCCAGCACGGGCGCGGCGGTGAACAACGCCGCGAGCCCGGCACGAAGCAACCCAAGGCGAAGCGGCCCGTCCGGCTTCGCGACCGCGCCACCTCCGCCCGAAACCGATGCTCGCCGCGCCATGGCCCCATCCGCGTGGCCTGAACCATACGATGTTGCGCGACCTGCCCGTTCCGGGCAACGGCGTTGCCGCCAGCGGCTCGTCAGCGCGGCAGTCCGGCGCGGCCCAGCCCGTCGAGCAGCCGATCCAGCGTGGCCGGATCGAGCACCATGGACCGTCCCACCTGGCTCACCGTGATGTCGGGGAAGGCGCGCCGGAGCTCCGCCACCGATCGCCGCGCCACTTCGTGTGCACCGGCCTGCATCGCCGCACCCGCCAGCAGGCGGTTGACCCAGGTCAGCGTGGGCCGGAGCTCCAGCGCGCGGCTGAATGCGCGGGCCGCGCGGCTGAATTCGGCCAGGGCGAGCCGCGAGGTGCCGATCCCGACCAGCGACAGGCTGGCGTTGCGCCCCTCGGGCCAGAGCCGCAGCGTGCGCTGGAAGATCGGCAGCGCGGCGGCGGCAT
The DNA here is from genome assembly GCF_051860475.1 of Elioraea sp. NCBI lineage: Bacteria > Pseudomonadati > Pseudomonadota > Alphaproteobacteria > Acetobacterales > Elioraeaceae > Elioraea > Elioraea sp. Next base: position 12,934 of record NZ_JBHYDW010000113.1, read on the forward strand.
CGGCCTGGTAGAGCCGGATCCAGCCGAGCCGGCGCTGTGCCTCCGCCATCGCCGGGT
>NZ_JBHYDW010000113.1:13000-15154 GCF_051860475.1 Elioraea sp.
GCGACCGCGCGCATCGCCAGCCGTTCCGCCTCGTCGTGCCGACGCGTCAGCGACATCGCCGCCGCGGCGTGGGTCAGCACCTCGGGGTCGTCGGGCGCGATCGCCACCGCGCGTCGGGCGTGGTCAAGGGCCCGCTCGCGCTCCGCGTCCGGGTCCTTGACGAAGTTGTGCATCGCGCTCTGCGCGTGCGACCAGCCGGCGAGCGCATGGGCGATCGGATGCGCGGGGTCGCGGTGCAGCGCATCGTTCAGCAGGTCGAGCGCGACCGCGACCGTGCCGCGTTCGAGCGACAGGGCAGCGGGGCGGGCGCGCGTCACGAGCGTCTCGGCATCGGCGGATCGCCGCGGGGCACGGCGGGCTTCGGCGAGCCGTGCATCCTCGACCGCGCCGCGGATCGCCGCGGCGGCGCGGTGAGGCCACGCCACACCGTCTGCCTCTGCCAACGCCTCATGGCCGATCCAGAGCACGACGCCGCGCCCGGGGTGGACCAGGGTCAGAACGATACGGTCCGGATCGAGCCGCGCTTCGAGGCGGAACAGACGCTGCGCATCGGACGGCGTGAGTGGCGCGTGCGGGTCGCGCAGGGAGAGGTCGCGGTTGCGGCACAGCGCGGCGGCAAGCTCGTCTGTCATGCGTCGCGCCTGAACGGCGTCGGCGCCTTGCACCGGGCGCAACTCGATCAGCGGGCCGGTGCCGCCGGCGGCAGGTCCACCGGCATGCCGCACGCGGGCCGCTCGCAGCGTCGCCGAGGGCTGCTCGCCGAACGCGGCCGCGTAGGCCGCGGCAAACCGTCCATGGTTCGAGAAGCCGTGCTGCAACGCAGCCTCGGTCACCGTCGTCACCTCGCCCGCGAGCAGCGTTTCGCGTGCTGCCGCGAGTCGGAGCCGGCGCGCGAGCGCACCTGGCCTGGTGCCGAGCGCATGCCGCAAGCGCCGCTGCAATGTGCGTGATGAAACGCCCGCCGCTTGCGCGAGCGTCTCCGTGCTTGGGGCAGCAGTCGGGTCCGCGGTCAGCATCGCCCGCAGCGCCGACACGGCCCTGCCGATCACCGGCGAAGCATCGTCAGGCGACGGTGTCGCGCCTCGGGCTGCGTCGAGCATGGGCGAACGCTACGCCCCGATCATGTCAGTGTCGTTTCCGGTACGGGATGGCGGAATCCGGACAGCGCGCGCCTCGGCGACGGTCCAGCATCAGGGCATCGACCACCCTCGAAGGAGACCGCGCCATGCGCGTCGTCACATCCCTTGCCGCGGGCGTTCTCGCGGTATCCCTGGCGTCCCCGGTCCTTGCGGCCGAGCGCGCCCGCACGGCCGACTGGCCGACCTTCCTGATCGCGAACCCGTCCGCGATCGCCGTCCCGCCACCGCCGAGCGCGGCCGCGACGGCGGCGGAACTCGTCGCCCTGCGCGGCAGGATGGCGGACCGGCCGGCGGATCTGACGCTTCGCCTCCGCCGGACCGAAACCGGCGGTCCGGTGCATCGCTGGAACGAGGCCGCGATCGGCGCGCTGGTGGACCGCCACATCACGGTCGGCGGCGCCTCGCGCGCGCTCGCGCTCCTGCATGCGAGCCTGCACGACGTCAGCGTCGTCGTCTGGACCGCGAAGGCGACCTACAAGCGCCAGGCGCCGTCCCGGCAAGACCCCGCGCTCGCCGTCGCGGGGGTGCGACCCGCTGCGCCGTCCTACCCCTCGGAAGCGGCTGCGGTCGCGGCGGCGGCAAGCACGATCCTCACCGCGCTGATCCCGGCGGAGGCCGAGCGGTTCCGGACGCTCGCGGCCGAGGAGGTGGCGCTGCGCCAGCACGCAGCCCTCGAATTCCCCTCCGACGCCGAGGCCGGGCGCAAGATCGGCGAGGCGGTGGCGGCGCTGGCGCTGGCCCGCGCGCGCGAGGATGGCGCGGCGCGGCCGTGGACCGGCACGCCGCCTTCGGGGCCCGGGCGCTGGCAGGGCAACGCGCCGGCCGCACCACTTGCCGGCTCGTGGCGGACCTGGATCCTGCCCGCGGGCGACGCGGTGCGGCCGGCCCCGCCGCCGGCACACGATTCGCCCGAGACGCTGGCGCAGCTTGCCGAGGTGAAGGCCTATCCGCGCACGCCGAAGACGAATTCGGACGCGGTGTTCTGGGAGGCCTATGGCGGCGCGCGCATCTTCCA
>NZ_JBHYDW010000114.1:0-6940 GCF_051860475.1 Elioraea sp.
TCGGCCCCTACGTGATGGTGGCGGTGTCCGACACCGGCACGGGCATGGCGCCCGATGTCCGGGCGCGTGCCTTCGACCCGTTCTTCACCACCAAGGAGGTCGGCAAGGGCAGTGGTCTCGGGCTCAGCATGGTCTGGGGCTTCGTCAAGCAGTCCAGGGGCCATGTGAAGATCTACTCGGAGCTTGGGCTCGGCACGACGATCAAGCTCTACCTCCCGCGCGCCGGAGCCGAGCAGGAGCGAGAGGCGCGCTCCGCGCAGGCCAACCCGGTGCCGCACGGCTCGGAGCGGATCCTGCTGGTCGAGGATGACGCGCTGGTCCGCGCGCATGTCGCGATGCAGCTCGAACAGCTCGGCTACCGGGTCGTCAGCGTCGCCAATGGACCCGAGGCCCTGGAGACGCTCGGTCGCGGCGACAGGTTCGACCTGCTGTTCACCGACGTCGTGATGCCGGGCGGCATGAACGGACGGCAACTCGCCGAGGAGGCGCGCCGGCGCCGGCCGAACCTGCCGGTCCTGTTCACTTCCGGCTACACCGAGCAGGCGATGCTGCACCAGGGCTCGCTCGGTCCGGGTGTCCGCCTGCTGGCGAAACCCTATCGGCGCCAGGAGCTGGCGTTGAAGGTCCGCGAGGCGCTTGCCCAGGCGCCGCCGCCGTCCGCCAGCTGACGCGGCCGGTCATGCAGCCTGGTGTGGGGAGGAGCGTCCTCCCCGCAGTTCTGTTATTGGCGTCGCGTGAACACGTTCCTTGCCGTTGCCGCGATCACGCTCGCGCGCGTGGTCTGGCTCGCCACCGACGAGCCGAACCTCTACGCCGACGAGGCGCAGTACTGGGTCTGGGCCCAGGACCTGCGCCCCGGCTACTTCACCAAGCCGCCGCTGATCGCCTGGCTGATCGCCGGCACGACGGCACTGTGCGGGGACGGCGAGGGCTGCGTGCGGCTTGCCTCGCCGCTGCTGCATGCCGCCACGGCGCTGCTGCTCGGGGCCGCCGCCGCAAGGCTGTTCGACGCCCGCACCGGGTTCTGGACCGCCGTCACCTACGCGACCCTGCCGGCCGTGTCGGTGTCGTCGACCATCGCCTCGACCGATGCGCCGCTGCTGACGGCGTGGGCGGCTGCGCTCTACGCGCTGGTGCGCCTGCGCGAAGGGACGGCGCCGCGATGGTGGGCGCTGCTCGGCCTCGCGGTCGGGCTTGGCCTCCTGGCGAAGTACGCGATGGCGGGGTTCGTGCTGTCGCTCGCGCTGTGGTTCGCGTTCGACCGCACCGCGCGGAAGCTGCTGCGCGGACCAGGACCATGGATCGCGGGAGCCCTCGCGCTCGCGGCTCTTGCGCCCAATCTGGTGTGGAACGTTGCGAACCAGTTCGCGACCGTGCGTCACGTCGGCGAGAACACCAACCTTGCACGCGGCGTGGCGTTCAATCCGCTCACCGCCGCCGAGTTCGTGGGCGCGCAGTTCGGCGTGTTCGGGCCGATCCTGTTCGCCGCTCTGCTCTGGGTGCTGGCCCGCCGCGACACCTGGCACGAGCCTCGTACGCGGATGCTGGCGCTGTTCGTGGTGCCGCTCGGCGCAATCATGGTGATGCAGTCCTTTGCCTCGCGCGCGAACGCGAACTGGGCCGCGCCGGTCTATGCCGCCGGCACGATCCTGGTGGTGGCCTGGGCGCGCGCGCAGGCGCGGCCGCTGCTGATCCGCGCCTCGGTGGCGCTGCACGTCGCCGCCGCGGCGCTGCTGTTCGTTGGGCCCCCTGCCCTCGGCGCCGCCGGCATCGAGTTGCCGCGCCGGGCCGATCCCTGGATGCGCCAGCGCGGCTGGGAGGCGCTGGGCCAGGCGGTCGCGCGCGCCGCCGCCGAGCATCGTGACGCGCGTTTCCTGTTCGAGCAGCGCCGCGACATGGCGACGCTGATCTACTACATCCGCCCGCATCCGCTGGATGCGCTGATGTGGAACCCCGACGGTGGGGCACGCAACGAGTTCGAGCTGACGGCGCCGCTGCAGCCGGGCACGGCGGGACCGTTCCTGTTCGTCACGCGCCGGTCGGAGGCGCCCGACGTGGCGGCCCGTTTCGCGCGCGCCGAGCGGGTTGCGCGCATCGCCGTGCCGACCCATCCGGATGCGGCGCTCAGCTACGCGCTCTGGCGGCTCGACGGGTTCCGGGGCTATCGGGACTGAGGGGCGGAGGACGCACCGATGCACGAGGACCAGCGCGGACTGCCCATCACCACGTCGAGCGCCGACGCGGCCGAGGCCTATCGCGAGGGCCTCGATCTGATGCTCGCCGCATGGCCCGGCGCGCTCGACGCGTTCGACCGCGCGCTCGCCGCCGACCCCCGTTTCGCCGCCGCGCATGTCGGGCGCGCCCGCCAGCTCCAGATCATGGGACGCGTCGCGGAGGCGAAGCAGGCCGTGGAAGCGGCGCACGATGCGCTCGACGGCGCGACCGAGCGCGAGGCCTCGCAGGCGGCAATCCTCGCCCGCGCCCTCGGCGGCGACGGCGCGCTCGCGGCCGCCCTCGCCCACATCGCCGCGCATCCGCGCGACGCGCTGGTGCTGTCGCTGCCGCTTGGCGCGTTCGGGCTCTACGCCTTCTCCGGCCGTCCCGACCACGACCGTGCGCGGGCGGATCTCTGCGACGCGGTCGCGCCGCACTACACCGATGACTGGTGGTTCGAGGGCTATCTCGGCTGGTCCTATGCCGAGGCCGGCGCGCTGGAGGCCGGGCAGCATCACCTGCTGCACGCGCTCGCGCTGCGGCCGCTGAACGCGAATGCCGCGCACGCGCTCGCGCACACGCGGCACGATCGCGGCGAAGTCGACGCAGGCCGGCAGGAAACCGAGACATTCCTGCCGCAGTACGACCGTTCCGGCACGCTGAACGCGCATCTCGCCTGGCACCTCGCGCTGTTCGCGCTGGAACGTGACGACGTCGCGACGGCGCTTGCCCTCTACGAGACGCGCATCCGTCCGGCCGTGTCGCGGGCGCCGCCGCTGAACACGCTGACGGACAGCGCATCGCTGCTCTGGCGGGTGATGCTGCGCGCGCCCTCGCGGCCGCTGCCGTGGGAGGACGTCGCCGCCTACGGCGTGGAGCGGTTCCCGAACGCGGGACTGCCCTTCGCCGACCTGCACGCCGCGCTGCTCGAAGCCGTCACCGGGCGGCGCGAGGCGCTGGAACGCCGCATCGCCGCACTGGACGCGCTGCTCGCGGCCGGACGGCTCCCGGCTGGTCCGGTGGTCCCGGCACTCTGCCGCGGCTTCGCGGCGTTCGCGGCGGGCGCGCATGACGAGGCCGCCGACCTGCTGGTCCCGGCCCTGCCCGATGCTGTGCGCATCGGCGGCAGCGGCGCGCAGCGCGACATGATCGAGGACACGGCGATCGCGGCCTGCCTGCGCGCCGGCCGGGGCGAAACCGCGCGGACGATCCTGCGCCGGCGCTTCGCGCGGCGCGCGCCCTCCCCCTCTTGACGTTCCGCCTTGCCGTTCTATTTCGCCGGTCGAGCCGAGTGCCTTGAGTGGGCTCGGCATCCGGGCGTCGGGATCGATGCCGCGTAATCTCCGCATCCGTCTTGCTCGGTCCAGGATGTGGCCGGCGGAGCGACGAAACGATGGGCGCCGCACTGCGGATGGCGGCGGATGGCCCGGCGGTGCCGCAACCGCCCTGCTCCGGACGCGATCGACCACATCTCCTGACCGGGGCCGGACGCGGATGCGCCATCCCGGCGCCTGGACGTCCCGGATCGACGGAAGGCGGCCCCGGCTTCGCCCAAGCGGGGAGCCGAATCCGCCGCCGAAAGGAGGTGCGAACGATGAGGAAGTTCGAGGACTGGAAGAAGGCCCTGCTCGGCGGCCAGGTCGCGTTCGGGCTGGTGCTGGCGCTGGCGCCGTGGCTGGTCGGCTTCGCGGCCGAGACGCCGGCGGCCTGGACCGCCTGGATCACCGGCGCGGTGATGGTGCTGGTCGCGTTCGCCGGGTTCGCGGGCTACGCCTTCGCCGCGTCCTGGGTGAACCTGGCGGCCGGCGTCTGGGCGATCGTCGCGCCCTGGCTGGTCGGCTTCGCCGCGATCGCCGGCGCGATGTGGAGCCATGTCGTGCTGGGCATCCTCGTGGCGATCGCCGCGGCGATCGAGTTGTGGCAGGAGTGCCAGCCCGGCAAGACCGCCCACGCCTGAGGTGACCCTGCCCGGGATCGGCGGTTCCGGACGGTCGACGCCCGCGCCCTCGGCGCGGGCGTTCGTCGTTTCAGCCGGCCCAGCGCGCCGCGGCCAGATCGTCGGTCTCGCGCGCCGCCACCCAGGCGCCGCCGCCGTCGGCGAATTCCTCGTGCTTCCAGAACGGCGCGCGGGTCTTCAGCCAGTCGATCAGGAACGCGGTCGCCTCCAGCGCGGCCTGGCGGTGGGCGGAGGCGGCGGCGACCAGCACGATCCCCTCGCCCGGCGTCAGCCGGCCGATGCGGTGGATCACCGTGCAGCCGGCCAGCGGCCAGCGCGCTTGCGCCTCGGCCACGATCGCAGCGAGCGCGCGCTCGGTCATCCCCGGATAGTGTTCGAGCGTCATCGCCGCGAGGCGCCGCCCGCCAGCTGTGTCCCGCACGGTGCCGACGAACAGGCCGATGCCGCCGATATCCGTCCGCCCCGCGGTGAGCGCGGCGAGCTCGGCCGCCACGTCGAACGGCGCCGCCTGCACGAGAACGCGCGCCACCTCAGCCGCCGGTGACAGGGGGAAAGAACGCGACCTCGTCGCCCGCGCGCACGGGCGCGTCCGGTGTCGCGAAATCCTGGTTCACCGCGCAGCGCACGACAGCGCGATTGGCGAAGGCCGCCGCGTGGCCAGGCGAGCGCGCGGCGAGCCAGTCGATCAGCGCCCCGACATCGCGCACCGTGTCGGGCGGAGCCACCTCCTCCTCGGCGAGGCCGACCTTCTGCCGGAGCCAGGCGAAGTAGAGCACCTTCATCGCGGCCGCCTCAGCGCGGCGCGGGCACGGTCCTGATCTGCCCGTCCGCGCCCATCAGCGTCATGGTGCCGCCGTCGCGCACGGTGGTGCCGCTGCCGGCTGGACCGCCGAAGGTGCCGGTGCGTCCAGTGCCGCCGGTGGTGACCGTGCCGGGCGGCGCGCCGGGGATGCCCTGGCCGCGGCGCTCGGGCTCTGGTGCGGCGAGCTCGCGCGGCGGCACGCGGTCGATGATCTCCGCGGGGTCACGGCGCTGCGCCTGCGGCGCCGGAGCCGGCGCCGGCGAGCCGCGCGGACGCTGCACCTGCCGCTCGCGGCGCGCGCGCGCGCGCCGCTCCTCCTCGGTCTCGAAGATCGAGGCACGCTCGACCGTGTCGCGCGGCCATTCGACCGAGGTATCGACCTCGAGCGGCTGGATCGCACCCTCGGCCCCGGCCATGCGCGCCTGGGTGTAGCTGTCCGCCGGCACCGACGGCGCGCGCGCGGTGCCGAAGCCGCCGAAGCCCACGCCGGAGCCGGAAAACATGCCGCAGCCCGAGACCAGGAGGGAACAGGCCGCCACGGCCGCCCAGCCCCGGATCGCACGTCGCATTCGTCCCTCCTTGAGGTCGCCGACCGAGATGTGTGCCATCGGCGCGCCCGGCGCAAGCATGTCACTCGGCCGCGGCCGCGCCGCGCACGTGGCGCAGGCTCGCGACCAGGTAGTCCCACCCGGTGATCAGGGTCAGCGCGGCAGCCAACGTCAGCAGCGCCTCGCCGAGCAGACCCACCGGCAGGAAGCCGAGGCCCAGCAGCCGCGCCGAGGCGTCGCCCGCCACCACCATGCCGAGTGCGGTCATCTGGACCCCGGTCTTCCACTTCGCGAGCCGGCTGACCGGCAAGCTGTGTGCCAGCCCGGCGAGGAACTCGCGCAGACCGGAGACCAGGATCTCGCGCAGCATGATCACGATCGCCGCGATCAAGCCGATATCGGAGAGGCGCCCCAGCCCCGCGAGCAGCATGAGCACCGCACCGACCAGCAGCTTGTCGGCGATCGGGTCGAGCATCCGGCCGAACTCGGACGTGGCCCGACGCCTGCGCGCGAGGTGCCCGTCCAGCCAGTCGGTCAGCGCCGCGGCGGTGAACACCACGCAGGCCGCGAGATCGGCCGCGGGCAGCCTGAGCAGGCACAGGCCGACGATCAACGGGATCGCGGCGATGCGCGACAGGGTCAGCAGATTGGGCAGGTCGCTCGGCACAGGGTTCCCGGGAAAGGTCAGCCGCTGCGGTGCAGTGTATCGGGGCCGGCGCCGGGATGGAAATGCTCGTAGATCCGTCGTGCCAGCGCCCGGTCGATGCCGGGGCAGGCCTCCAGCGCGGCAAGCCCGGCGGCGGCCACTCCGCGCGCCGAGCCGAAGTGGTTCAACAACGCGCGCCGGCGCGACGGCCCCACCCCCTCGATCGCGTCGAGCCCGGATCGGCCCATGGTCTTCTGCCGGCCGGCCCGGTGCGTGGTGATGGCGAAGCGGTGCGCCTCGTCGCGCAGGCGCTGGAGGTAGTAGAGCACCGGGTCGCGTGGCGGCAGCTCGATCGGCTCGCGGCCCTCGGAGAAGAACCGCTCGCGCCCGGCATTGCGATCCGGCCCCTTGGCGATCGCGACCAGGGGCACGTCCTCGATCCCGAGCCCGGCGAGGGTCGCGCGCGCGGCCGAGAGCTGGCCCGCGCCGCCGTCGATCAGCACGAGATCGGGCCAGGTGCCCGGGTCGCGGTCGGGGTGCTCCTTCAGCGCGCGGCCGAAGCGGCGCTCCAGCACCTCGCGCATCATGGCGAAGTCATCGCCCGGCTGGGCCGGCCCCTTGATCGCGAACTTGCGATAGGCGGACTTCGTGAATCCCTGCGGCCCGGCGACGATCATCACGCCGTAGGGCTCGCGGCCCATGGTGTGGCTGTTGTCGTAGACCTCGATGCGCTCGGGGGGAGCGGGCAGGCCGAACACGCGCGCCACTCCCTC
>NZ_JBHYDW010000114.1:6950-15098 GCF_051860475.1 Elioraea sp.
CAGCAGCACGGCCTGGGCGGTGCCCTCGGCGAGGCGACGCTCGAGCGCCTCCCGCGCGTTCTGCCGCGCGTGGTCGACCACCGCGCGCTTGTGACCGCGCTGCGGCACGGCGAGGTCCACCTTCCGTCCGGCCTTCAGGCCGAGCGCCTCGGCGACCAGGTCGGCCTCGGCGATCGGGTGCGACAGCAGCACCGTGCGGGGCGGTGGCTTGTCGTCGTAGAACTGACCCAGGAATGCTGAAAGAACAGACGATTCCTCCTCCCCCCTTGCATGGGCCGGGAAGTGGGCCCGGTTGCCGTTGTTGCGCCCGCCGCGGATGAAGAACACCTGCACGCACGACTGTCCGCCGGCCATGTGACACGCGATCACGTCGGCATCGCCGAGCTCCCCCGGGTTCACCACGTCGGTGGACTGGACATGGGTCAGGCCGCGGATCCGGTCGCGGATGGTGGCGGCGCGCTCGAAATTCAGTGCCTCGGCCGCGCGCTCCATCTCGGCGGCGAGTTCCTGCTGCAGCGCGGTGGTGTCACCCTCCAGGAACCGCCGCGCCTGCGCGACCAGCCCAGCATAGGCGGCCGCGTCGATCCGACCGACGCAGGGGGCCGAGCAGCGCTTGATCTGGTAGAGCAGACAGGGCCGGGTGCGGTTGGCGAACACCGTGTCGCCGCACGTGCGCAGCAGGAAGGCGCGGCTGAGCGCGGTCACCGCCTGGTTCACCGCCCAGGCTGAGGCATAGGGGCCGTAGTAGTCGCCTTTGCGGCCGTGCGCGCCGCGGTGCTTGGCAAGCTGCGGGAACGGGTGGTCACCGGTCAGCATCAACCAGGGGTAGGACTTGTCGTCGCGCAGGACGATGTTGAAGCGCGGCTTCAGGCGCTTGATCAGGTTGCTCTCGAGCAGCAGCGCCTCGGCCTCGGTGTGGGTGGTGATCACCTCCACCGCGGCGGTCTCCATCACCATCCGGCGCAACCGCTCGGGCAGGCGCGCCGGCTGTGCATACGCCGGCACGCGCTTCCTGAGGCTCTTGGCCTTGCCGACATAGAGCGCCTCGCCCCTGGCATCGAGCATGCGGTAGACACCGGGACCGGACGGCAGGGTGGCCAGCGCCGCCTCGATGACCGGAGGACCCCGCGCCACAGTTGAAGACGTGTCGTCAGCCAGGTTTCGCGTCATCGGAAACGTGGATTCAGCGTCAAGCAACCGACGGACGTAGGGTCGGTATCCACCACTGCTGTGGACAAGTCTGTGGGGAAGGGCTTCACGGTGCCGCGAGTCCGGCCTTTCGCTAGGGGTCGCTCGGTTTGCTCACTCTTTGGGCAGACAAAGTCAACACATTGATTATAAACCTTTTTGTAGGAGGTGGCTGAAACGAAACCGTCGCGAAGCCGTCAACTGAGCCACGTCCGTCATGCGATCCGTTCATGATGGTCGCAGTGGACAACTTCCACGCGACGCGTCAAGGCCGTCGTCGCTCGATTGTAACGCCCACGGAATTCGCATCCGACAGCGCTCCGGGCTTTTCAACTGTAACGCGAGCGATCCGCACGCGATGGTCTGAGAGGCACGCTTCGGCGATCCGCTCCGCGAGCGTCTCCACGAGCATCACGTGCCCCTCTGCCACGATGGCGCGTGCGGCTGCCGCCACACGCTCGTAGTCCACCACGCGGGCGAGCTCGTCGCGCCCGACCGGCGCGCGCGACATCGGCCGCGCCCCATCATCCTCGACCGCGAGATCGATGCCGATCCGCACGGGCTGGCGTGCGGCGCGCTCGTGCCGGTGCACGCCGATCAAGGCATCGAGCGCGAGACCCCGCACGAACACGTGGCGCAATCCCTGTGCCGCGTCCGCCAGCCGACGCTCCGCGCCGAGATCCATGCTCCGGTCGTCCCTTCCCGCCGGCTATTCCTCCGGCGCCTCGCGCGCGGGGGCCCAGTGCAGGTGCTGCCCGCCGTCGAGCGCGATCATCTGCCCCGTCATCGACGGCAGCGCAAGGATGGCAAGCACCGCGCGTGCCACCTCCTCCGGCGAGGTGCCGCGCCCGAGCGGCACCGAGGCGCATTGCCGCGCAAACTGCGCCTGGGTCTGGCGCGGGCTCGGCAGGGCGGGGCCCGGGCCGATCCCGTTGACACGGATGCGCGGAGCGAGCGCGAGCGCGAGCGATTGCGTCAGCGCCCACAGCCCCGCCTTGCTCACCGTGTAGCTGACGAAATGGGGGGTCAGGCTCCAGACCCGCTGATCGAGCAGGTTGATCACCGCGCCCTCCGCCCCCTCGGGCAGACTGCGCGCCATCGCCTGGGTCAGCACGAACGGCGCGCGCAGATTGGGCTCGAGATGCGCGTCCCAGCTCGCGCGTGTGGCGTCATGCCACTCGTCGCGCTCGAACGCCGAGGCGTTGTTCACCAGCACGCCGACCGGTCCAAGCGCCTCGGTGACGGCCGGGACCAGCCGGACCACCTCCGGCTCGCGTGCGAGATCGGCCGAAAGCGCAAGGCCGCGCCGCCCCGTCCGATGGATCGCCTCGACCGTGTCGGAGGCGTCGGCGGCGCTGGCGCGGAACTGGATCGCGACATCGAACCCCGCCTCGGCGAGGGCGAGCGCCATGGTCCGGCCGATCCGTCTCGATCCTCCGGTGACGAGGGCGGTCCGGGGAATCGCAGCGGGAATGGTCCACATGCGGGAGAACATGGGGCAGGCGGCGGCGCTTGCCAGCCGCGCCGCAATGGGCTGGCATGCTGGCGCACGCCGTCACATGGGGGAAGCGATGGATCTCGGGGTTCGCGGCAAGACCGCGCTGCTCACCGGCGGCTCGAAGGGGATCGGCCGCGCGGCCGCCGAGAGCCTCGCCGCCGAGGGTTGCGACGTGATCCTCGTCTCGCGCACCCAGGCCGCGCTCGACGCCGCCGCGACGGCGCTCCGCGTCCGCCACCAGGTGAATGCGCGCGCGCATGCCGCCGACATTGCCGTGCAGGGCACGGCCGAGGAGCTCGCGCGGCTGTTCCCGGAGATCGACATCCTGGTGAACAACGCCGGCGCCATCCCAGGCGGGTCGTTGCAGGAGGTGGATGGGACCACGTGGCGCGAGGCCTGGAAGCTGAAGGTGTTCGGCTACATTGACATGTGCCGCGCCTTCTATCCGCTGCTGGCGAAGCGCGGCGGCGCGATCGTCAACGTGATCGGCAACGCCGCCGCCACGCTGGACCAGGCGTATATCTGCGGCGTGACCGGCAATGCCGCTCTGGAGGCGTTCACGCGCTCGCTCGGCGGCGGCGCGCCGGCGGACGGGATGCGGGTTGTGGGGCTGTCGCCCGGCCCGGTCTCGACCGACCGGCTGGTGACGCTGACGCGCAAGAAGGCGGCCGACCGCTACGGCGATCCGGAGCGGTGGCAGGAGCTGCTCGCGCCGATGCCGTTCAGCCGCGCCGCCACGCCGCAGGAGATCGGCGACATGGTGGCGTTCCTGGCAAGCCCCCGCTCAGGCTACACCAGCGGCACGATCGTGCAGATCGACGGCGGCATGGCAAGCCGCAGCCGCGCGTTCTGAGGGGACCCATGCACATCACCACCAGCGACGGCGTGCGCCTCCACGTCGAGGACACCGGCCACGGCGCGCCGATCGTGTTCGTGCACGAGTTCGCCGGCGATGGCCGCAGCTACGAGCCGCAGGTCCGGTACTTCGCCCGCCGCTACCGCTGCATCACCTTCAACGCGCGCGGCTATCCGCCCTCCGACGTGCCGCCCTCGCCCGACGCCTACGGCCAGTCACGCGCGCGCGACGACATCCGCGACGTGCTCGATCAGCTCGGCATCCAGGGCGCGCACATCGTCGGCATCTCGATGGGCGGGTTCGCCACTCTGCATTTCGGCCTGACCTACCCCTACCGGGCGAAGTCGCTGGTGATCGCCGGCGTCGGCTACGGCGCGCCGGCGGAGGCGCGCGCCCAGTTCGCCGAGGAGTGCGAGGTGGCCGCAGGCCGCTTCGAGACCCTGCCGGCAGCCGAGGCCGCCGGCAGCTACGGCCGCGGACCAACCCGGGTGCAGTACGAGAACAAGGACCCGCGGGGCTACGCGGAGTTCATGGCCCAGCTCGCCGAGCACGACCCGAAGGGTGCGGCGAACACGCTCCGCGGGGTGCAGAAGCGCCGGCCCTCGGTGTTCGATCTCGCGGACGGGATGAAGGCCCTGTCGGTGCCCAGCCTGATCATGACCGGTGACGAGGACGATCCCTGCCTGGAGGCAAGCCTGTTCATGAAGCGCTGCATCCCGACCTCAGGGCTGGTGGTGCTGCCTTGCACCGGACACACGCTCAACCTGGAGGAGCCGGCAGCGTTCAACGCCGCCGTGGCCGATTTCCTCGCCGCGGTGGAACTTGGCCGCTGGCCGCGGCGCGATCCACGCAGCACCACGGGCAGCATTCTGGGAACACGGTCGTGACGGGACCACGGTGCCGGGCCCAAGCCCGGGGCGGTCTCCCTCCCCTCGGTGGGGGACCGTAGGGCCGCGCGGCTCTTTCATTTGACTCTCCGTTCCGCGGCTTCATCCTCCTCCCATGCGCGGCATCGCCCTTGCCCTCGCCCTGATACTCGCCCTTCCCGCCTCCGCGCAGGAGAGCGCGTTCCGCGTCTTCAACCGCACGGGCGAGGTCGCGATCGGCCTCCATGTCGGCGGCGGCCGGAACCTGATCGCCGGCCGCGCGATGAGGCCCGGCGCCGGGGTACAGATCACCGCGCCCGGCTGCAACGTCGATCTGCGCATGGTTCTCGCCAGCGGGCAGGTGCTTGACTGGAACCGGGTCAATGTCTGCGTCACGCGCGAGGTGTTCTTCACCGCCGGCGCACCGCACCGGCCCGGACCATCGGCGCCGGCGCAGGCGCCCACGGAAGGGCGGCCTGCGGCGGCGCAGCGCGCGCTCGCCGCCCTCGGCTACGACCCGGGCCCGCCCGACGGGGTGATCGGCCCCCGCACGCGCCATGCGATCACATCGTTCCAGCGCGACCAGAACCTGCCCGTGAGCGGCGAGCTCGACACCTCCACCCTGGCCGCGCTCGGCCGCGCTGTCGCCGGTCGCGCCCCGGCGCCGGACGGCAAGCCCCCGCCGGTCGGCGAGGCGCGGACGCCGCCACCTCCCCGCAGCGCCGACGGCAAGCCCCCCGCAGGCATCGACCGGCCCGTACCGCTGCCGGCCGGGATCGCGCCGACGCCGCGGCCAGGAGGGCGGACGCCTCCGGCCGAGGCGCCGCCACGCCAGGCCCAGCGACGGGCCAGTACCGGCACGGGCTTCATCGTCGCCGAAGGACGCGTGCTGACCAACCACCACGTGGTCGACGGCTGCAACCGCACGGTCGGCGTGCTGGCGACCGGACGGCGGGTCGACCTCTCGATCGGCCCGCGCGATCCGCGCCGGGATCTTGCCTTGCTCTCCGGCCCCCACGACATGGGCCCCGCGCTTGCCTTCCGCGACAGCCCGCCACGGCGCGGCGACGAGGTCGTGACCTACGGCTTCCCGCTCACCGGCATCCTCGGCTCCGGCCCGACGCTCACGACCGGCGAGGTCAGCGCGCTCACCGGCCTGCGCGACGATCCGAACACGATGATCGTCTCGGCGCCGGTGCAGGCGGGCAATTCGGGCGGACCGCTGCTCGACCGCGCGGGCAATGTCCTCGGCGTGATCGTCGCCAAGCTCGCTGCGCTGCGCATCGCCGAGCGGACGGGTGATCTGCCCCAGAACGTGAACATCGCGATCCATGGCCGCACCGCGATCGACTTCCTGCGCCAGCACGGCGTGACCGCCCGGCGCACGCCCTCGATCGCGCACTACCCGGCGGCCGAGGTTGGCGAGATCGCGCACGCCTCCACCCTGCTGCTCGAGTGCTTCAAGTAGCGCGTCTCAGCGCGCCGGCAGCGTGGCCCCTCGACTCAGCCCGGCGGTTGACGTGGTTCGACAGCGTCGTGCGCGGCCCGCACTCCGCCAGCACTGACCGTCAGCGCAGAGGCTGACGAATCCGACACAGCATCCCGCTGATCACGCGACGGCCGTCAGCCCAAGGCTGCCTCCCAATCGCGGGAGCGCCGGCTCGATCCCCGCCCCAGTGCACGTCGCGCAGCCGAAATGGCTCGCCCATGGTCCAGACCCTGCCGGCGACCCTGAATGGGACGGGTCGCGACCAGAGGAAACGGGAGCCACTCCCGGGTCGGATGCTGCAGGCTCTGCACTCGATTTCCGCCACTCGCGATTCAAGCGTCCGGTGCGTGAGCGTTATCGATCCCGATGATGGACCCTATCGGATTCTCTCGGTTTTTTCCGGCGAAGAACCTCTCATTTCCTGAAGTGATGCAATGACCCCGCAAGATCTGGCAGGAGATACTGGTGAACATCTGGGCGACGATCATCCTGTGGGACGAAGCCGATCCGGGAACGGACCGCTTGGTTCGAGAGACGAAGCACGAACGGCTGACGATCGTCTTTGCCCCCAGCTTCGAATCGGCTGCCAGTGTCGCCGCGGAATTGGCGGAACAAGGAACCGGGCTCATCGAACTCTGTGGCGGCTTTGGGATCAACGGAAGCGCCGCCGTCTTGAAGGCCGTTGATGGCCGGGCTGCGGTCGGCTCTGTCAGTTTCGGCATTGACTCCCTAACGCAGGCCGCCGCCTACAAGACCAAGTTCGAGGCCACCCTCGCGGGCGACTGATCGGCAGCGATCGAGCAGCCACCACGGGCCATCCCTCCGCTCCGACCCCCGCGAACCACGGTACGTGAGAGGCGGCAGCGGGCCCCCGCTTGGTCCCCTTGCACCCTCGCCTCGCATGCGCCGCCCATGTGCGGACAAGGTCGCGCCGCCACGGGACCGGGGCGCATGGACCGGTCCCGCACCGCCGGCTAGCCTCGCGCCATGGACGCCGACATCGTGATCGTGGGCGCGGGCAGCGCCGGCTGCGTGCTCGCCAACCGGCTCTCCGCCGATCCGTCGCTGAAGGTGACGCTGATCGAGGCCGGCGGGCCCGGCGGGCATCCGTTCACGCGCATTCCTGCCGCCTATGCGCGGCTGATGGAGCATCGCAGCCTCACCTGGGGCTATCGCACCACGCCCGATCCGGCGTCCGGCAACCGAGCCATCCTCTATCCGCGCGGGCGCGGCCTCGGCGGCTCCTCGGCGATCAACGGCATGATCCATATCCGCGGCCAGCCCGAGGACTACGACCGCTGGGCGCAGAAGGGCTGCATCGGCTGGTCCTACGATGACCTCGTGCCGTATTTCCGCCGCTCGGAACGATACGAGGCCGCACGCGATCCGGAACGCGGCCGCGACGGCGCCGTCGCGGTCGAGCAGGTGGTCGATCGCGGACAGCTGCTCGAGGCCTTTGTCGCCGCCGCGGAGACGATGGGGCTGCCCTATCTCGAGGACTACAACGGACGGGTACAGGACGGGGTCGCGTGGACGCAGCAGGCGCGCGGCGGGCGCTGGCGCAGTTCGGCGAAGACGGCCTATCTCGACCCGGCGATCGGCCGGCCGAACCTGAGCGTGATCACCGACGCGCTCTGCCGGCGCGTGGCGGTCGAGGACGGTCGCGCGACGGGGGTGGAGATCGAGCGCGGCGGACGGCGCGAGACGATCGCGGCCGCGCGCGGCGTCGTGCTTGCCGCCGGTGCGATCGGCTCGCCGCAGATTCTCCAGCTCTCCGGCATCGGCCCGGGCGAACTCCTCGCGCGTCACGGCATCCCGGTGCTGCATGACCTGCCCGGCGTCGGGCGGAACCTGCAGGACCACTACCTCGTGCGCATGGCCTGGCGCGTGCGCGATGTCGGCACCGCGAACGAACGGAGCCGCGGGCTCAGGCTCGCCTGGGAGGCGGCGAAATGGGCCTTCGCCGGGCGCGGCATCCTCACCTGCTCGCCGGGCATGATCCTCTGCTTCCCGCGCTCACGCGAGGGGCTCGAGACGCCGGACATCCAAGCCGTGGTCGCACCCGGCTCATGGCGGCAGGGCACCTTCGGGCTGCTGGAGGACGAGCCGGGCGTGTCGATGGGCGTGTGGCAGCACCGCCCTGAGAGCGTGGGCGAGGTCGAGATCGTCTCGCCCGACCCGGCCGCCGCGCCGTCGATCCGCCCCGGCTACCTGACCGCGGAGGCGGACCGGCGCGCGCTGTTGTGGGGAA
>NZ_JBHYDW010000115.1:0-14869 GCF_051860475.1 Elioraea sp.
GAGGAAAGGTGACATACCAGCCGCGCGAAGGTTCATCCTTCGTGCGGCTGGTATGGCGCGTCAGCCCGACACGGCGCGCGCAAGCGCGCCGAGGTCGGGCGAGGTGTCGAGTGCCTCGACCGCGGCGACGAGCGCGTCGATATCGTCGCGCGGACGGCGGGCGGCGGCGAGACACACGGCTGCCTTCGCGATCCGCGCGTCGCGCGAGAGCGGATTGGCCGGGCTGCCGAGTGTGTGCTCGACCGTGACGCGTGCGGTCGTGGCGTGCAGCACCTCGACCGTCTGCGGCACGACCGCGTTCGGGTCGGGGTTGTCGTCCTGGATCAGCTGCACCTTGGCGGCGAGCGCGAGCGTCTCGGCGGACGTCAGCCGTGCCGGCGTGAAGTCAGCGAGCCCGACACTGCCGAAGCGCAGCGTGGTTGCGGCGACGAAGGGCAGGCAGAGCCGCGCATAGTTGGGCGTCAGATCCTCGCGCAAGGGGCGGCCGACCAGGCGCATCGCCAGCGGCGGCAGATGCAGCCGCACCTCGCGCACCGATGCCGGATCGATCGGTTCCGCCGCGCGCAGGCGTTGCAGCCCGTCGATCACCGGATGCGTCAGCCGCCCCGAGGGAAACGGCTTGTGCGACAGCGCCTCGACCTGCCAGGCGCGCCCGAGCGCCGCGAGCCCTGGCGCGAGGTCGTGTTCGGGCTCGGTCATCGCCAGGAAGCCCGACATGCCGGTCAGCCAGGCCTCGGGCCCGCGCGCGCCGGCCTCGGCGAGATCGGCGGCGCGCAGCCCGGCGGCAGCGGCGAAACCCATCTGCACCGCGAGCGCCATGCCGCCCTCGTGATGCGCCTGCATCGTTCCGGGAATCTGGCCGAGCAGCAGCCCGGCGCCGGCCGTGCCTGCCGCAAGATCGAACCCGCGCAGCCGCGCGACCGCTCCGTAGGCGCCGAACATGCCGGCCGTGGCGGGTCGGAAGAAGCGCATCGGGCCGCGCGACGCGGCGCCGATCGTGCAGGCGAGGTCGAGCCCGAACACGACCGCCGAGACGAGCCGCGCGCCGCTGATACCGCCTTGCCGCTCCGCCTCGGCGAGTGCGGCGGCGAGCGTCGGCGTCATCGCATGCACCACGGCCGCCTCGTGGATTGCGTCGAACTCCAGCGCATGCGCCTGGAACGCATTCACGAATGCCGCCTGCGCCGCGGGCAGGCGCGCGCTCTCGCCCCACACGGTCGCGTCCGCACCCGCGCCCCAGCGCGACGCCGCGGCGATGATGCCGGGCTGATCCTCGTGCGCCGCGCCGGCGATGCCGACCGCGAGCGTGTCGAGCACGAACACGCGCGCCGCCTCGCGCGCTGCCGGCGGGATCGCGTCGTCGGGCGTCTCCAGCACATGGCGCAGCAGCGCGCGCTCGGGCTCCGCCGTCATCGCGCGATGCTGGAGCGGCGCACGCGTCCGGTCAATCCGCACCCGTCTTGCCGCGCCCGGCATCTGCGCCGACACTCGCGCCCGCACCGCGCACGAGGCCCGACCGCTCCATGTCCGCACGCCACGACCCGATCGCGTTCGAGCTGTTCCGCAACGCGATCTTCTCGATCGCCGACGAGATGGCGCTGACCGTCTTCCGCACCACCTATTCCGGCGTGCTCAAGGACAACATGGACTACTCCACCGCCTTCGCCGACGCGAACGGGCGTCTGGTGGCGCAGGGGCTGACGCTGCCCGGACATCTCGGCTCGATCCCGACCGCGCTCGAGAGCGTCATGCGCCATTTCGGCGAGTCCATGCATGAGGGCGACATCTACTGCCTGAACGACCCGTTCGACGGCGGCATGCACCTGCCCGACATCTTCGTCTTCAAGCCCCTCTACCATCAGGGCAGGCGCCTCGCCTTCGCCGCGACCGTCTGCCACCACACCGATGTGGGCGGGCGCGTCGCCGGCTCGAACGCCTCGGACTCGACCGAGATCTACGCCGAAGGGCTGCGCATCCCGCCGCTCAAGCTCTACGACCGGGGCGTGCGCAACGAGACGCTGATGGCGATCATCGAGCGCAACGTCCGCCTGCCGGTCCGGCTGTTCGGCGACCTCCGCGCCCAGCTCGCCGCCTGCCACATCGCCGAGACCCAGTTCGCCGAACTCGTCGCCCGCTACGGCGCCGAGACCGTCACCGGCTACATGGAGGAGGTGATCGACTATGCCGAGCGGTTGACGCGTGCGGCGCTAGCCGAGCTGCCGGACGGCGAGTGGTCGTTTGAGGACTGGATCGACGACGACGGCGTGGATGTCGGCAAGCCGATCCGTCTGTTCGTCACGCTGAAGAAGCACGGCGGACACATGGTGGTGGACTGGACCGGCACCAGCCCGCAGGTGAAGGGCGCGATCAACAACACGCTCTCCTTCACCAAGGCGGCCTCCTACACCGCCGTGCGCTCGGTGCTGCCGGCAGGGATCCCGAACAACGAGGGCGTGTTCCGCGCGATCGAGGTGATCTGCCCGCCCGGCACGGTCGGCAACGGCGTGCTGCCTGCCGCCTGTGCGGCGCGGGGCCTGACCGGCTTCCGCATGACCGACTGCGCCTTCGGCGCGCTGGCGATGATGCTGCCCGACCGCGTCTTCGCCGCCGGCGACGGCGGCAACACGGGAATCTCGATCGGCGGCTGGGATGCCGAGCGCAACCCCTTCATCTATGTGGACTTCACCTGCGGCGCCTGGGGTGCCCGGCCGCGGGCCGACGGGCTGGACGGCAACAGCCACATGTTCGCCAACATGGCCTCGCACTCGGTCGAGGTGACGGAGGCCGAGCAGCCGATCCAGCTGCTCGCCTATGAGTTCGTGCCCGACAAGGCGGGGGCCGGCAAGTTCCGCGGCGGCGTGCCATTCCGCCGCGACTACCGCTTTCTCGAGGAGGAGGGCACGTTGCAGGTACGATCCGACCGGCGCGTGCACCGACCCTTCGGCCTCTACGGCGGCAGCCCCGGCGCGCCGTCGGAGAACACGCTGAACCCGGACGCCGAGGCCGAACCCCTACCCTCCAAGCTGACCATGACCATCCGCCGCGGCCAGGTGTTCCGCCACGTGCTCGCCGGCGGCGGCGGCTGGGGCGACCCTCTGGAGCGCGATCCGGCGCTGGTGCTGCGCGACGTGCGCAACGAACTCCTCTCGGTCGCGCGTGCCGCCTCCGACTACGGCGTGGTGATCGAGGACAGCGCCGTCGATGCCGCGGCGACCGAGCGCCTTCGCGCCGAGTTGCGCCAGCGCCGCGGCTGGGAGGCACCGCCCAAGGTGCAACGCACCGATCCGCTGCCGCGGGCGGCGGAGTGACGCGCGTGACGACGTGGCGTGTCGGTGTCGATATCGGCGGCACCTTCACCGACATCGTGCTGCTCGGCACGGACGGGACCGTGCACACGAAGAAGATCTCGTCCAGCGTCGATGATTACGCCCGCGCGATCGTCGAGGGCCTCTCGGAACTCTTTGCCGAGACCGGCATCGCCGGCGGCGCAATCGAGGAGATCCGCCACGGCACCACCGTCGCCTCCAACGCGATCCTCGAACACAAGGGCGCGCGCACCGGGCTGATCACGACCCAGGGCTTCCGCGACGTGCTGGAGATCCGCACGCTGCGCATGCCGCGCCTCTACGACATCGCCTGGGAGAAGCCGCCGCCGCTGGTCGAGCGCCGGCTGCGCCGCGTGGTGGACGAGCGCATCGACGCGCACGGCCGGATCGAACGCATGCTCGATCCAGCCGAAGCCAAGACGGTGGTGCGCGATCTGATCGCGGAGGGCGTCGAGGCGATCGCGATCTGCCTGCTGCACGCCTACGCCAACCCGCTGCATGAGGCCATGCTCGCCGACATCGTGCGGCGGGTCGCGCCCGATCTGCCGCTCTCGGTCTCCTCCGAGGTGCTGCCGGAGATCAAGGAGTACGAACGCACCTCGACCACCGTGATCAACGCCTATGTCATGCCGATCGTCGCGCGCTACCTGCGGAGCTTGCGCAGCGGGCTCGATCGCGCGGGCGTGCCGGCGCGGCTCCTGCTGATGCAGTCGAATGGCGGGCTGATGGCGTCCGAGGCCGCTTCCGCCAAGCCGATGCACATCATCGAGTCCGGCCCCGCCGGCGGCGTGATCGGCGCGCAGGCGCTGGCACGCGCGAAGAGCCTGCCCGACATCATCACCTTCGACATGGGCGGCACCACCGCCAAGGCCGCCACCGTCGAGGGCGGGCATGTCGCGCGCGCGGCCGAATACTCGGTCGGTGCAGGCATCATGGTCGGCTCGCGGCTGCTGACGGGTGCGGGCTATCTGCTGAAGGTGCCGGCGATCGACCTGGCCGAGGTCGGCGCCGGCGGCGGCTCGGTCGTGCGCGTCGATGCCGCGGGCGGCGTGCAGGTCGGCCCCGACAGCGCCGGCGCCGTGCCGGGTCCGGTCTGCTACGACCAGGGCGGCACCGAGCCGACCATCACGGATGCGAACGTGATCCTCGGCTACCTGAACCCGCGCCACCTGGTCGGCGGCGCGGTGGCGCTGAATGCCGCGCGCGCGGTTGCCGTGTTCGAGCAGAAGGTCGCGCGCCCGCTGCGGCTCGAGCTCGCGCGCGCGGCCCACGGGGCGCATCTGATCGCGGCCTCGAACATGATCCGCGCGATCCGCGCCGTCTCGACCGAGCGCGGACGCGATCCGCGCGGCTTCGCGCTGTTCGCGTTCGGAGGGAACGGCCCGCTGTTCGCCTGCGGCATGGCTGAGCAGCTCGGGATGCGGCGGATCGTCGTACCGCCCTCGCCCGGGCTCTTTTCGTCCTTCGGGCTGCTCTACGCCGACACTGAGCATCACTACGCGCGCAGCTTCCGCCGGCTCACCCACGCGATGGATCTCGCCGAGCTCAATGCGGCATGGGATGCGCTCGCGGCCCTGGCGATCGAGCAGCTCGCGGCGGAGGGCTTCGCGGGCCCCTCCGCGCGGGTGACGCGCGCGGCGGCGTTGCACTATCACGGCCAGAGCTTCGATCTCAGCATCCCCGTCCCCGACGGCCGACTCGACGAGACTGCACTGCGCCATCTGGAGGAGGCGTTCGGCGTCGAGCACGAGCGCACTTACGGGCATCGCGCCGGCGCGGACGAGCCGGTGGAGCTGGTCTCGATCCAGGTGGTCGGGCTCGGGCTGCGGCCAAACAGCGCGCTGCCCGAGTACACCACGGCGGCGCGCAGCGAGCCGGCGATCGCGCCGCGCCGCGCCTATTTCGGCCCTCAGGTCGGCTGGATCGAGACGCCCGTGCTGCGCCGCGCCGATCTCGCTTCCGAACGCGCAGGGCCGCTCATCGTCGAGGAGTACGATGCCACCTGTCTCGTGCTGCCCGGCTGGCGCGCACGGCTGGATGAGACCGGCAACATCGTGATCGAGCGGTAGCGCACTATCCGCGCGCGGTGCGCGGCAGCCACAGCGCGATGTCGGGCCAGACGACCAGCAGCGCGATCATCGCGATCAGCGTCAGCACGAACGGTGCGGCCCCGAGCATCACGTCGTCGATCCGTCCACGCTGGCGCAGTCCCTGCACCACGTAGAGGTTGATGCCGATCGGCGGCGTGATCATCGCCGTCTCCATCAAGAGCATGATCAGCACGCCAAGCCAGACCGGATCGAACCCCGCGCGCACCAGCACCGGCACGATGATGGGGACGGTCGCGACCATCATCGACAGCGTCTCCATGAACATGCCGAGCACGAGGTAAAAGCCGATCACGACGAGCAGCAGCTCGAACCGCCCGAGGCCGAGTTCGGTGATGCTGCGGTTCACGAGCGCGGTGAGCCCGATCGAGGTGATCACGAAGTTCAGGAAGTAGGCGGCGATCAGGATCGCCATGATCATCGCGGTGGTGCGCATCGTGCCTTCGAACGACTCGCGCAGCACGCCCCAGGTCAGACGCCGCTTCCAGGCCGCGACCGCAAGGGCCGCCAGCACGCCGAGGGCAGCCGCCTCGGTTGCGGTCGCAAGCCCCGCATAGATCGAGCCGACCACGGCGAGGAAGATGAACACCGGCGGGATCAGGTCCGGCAGCGACCGCCAGCGCCCTTCCCAGCTCGTCGGCACGCGCTCGCCGTCGAGCCCCGGCCGCACCAGACAGACGATCAGCACGGTCAGGCTGAACAGCGCGGCCAGCATGACCCCCGGCAGGAGCCCGGCGAGATAGAGCGCGGGGATCGAGGTCTCGGTCAGCACGCCATAGACGATCATGTTGATCGAGGGCGGGATCAGGATGCCGAGCGTGCCGCCGGCGGCGATCGTGCCGAGGAAGAGCCGCTCGTTGTAGCCCCGCCGCTCGATCTCGCCGAGCGCGACCGTGCCGATCGTCGCGGCGGTCGCCACGCTCGAGCCGGAGGTGGCGGCGAACAGTCCGCAGGCGGCGATGTTGGAGTGCATCAGCCCGCCCGGCAGCCACGGCACCCATTGCACCAGGGCGGCGTACATCCGCTCGGCCGAGCCCGAGCGCAGCAGGATCTCACCAAGCAGCACGAAAAACGGGATCGCGACCAGCAGGAACGAGTTCGAGGTGGACCAGGCCAGCTCGCCCATCGCGAGATGCAGCGGGAAGCGCGCGTAGATCTCGCCGAGCGCGAGGCCGAGCACGCCGAGCGCCGCCGCGACCGGAATCCCGGCGCCCAGCAGCCCAAGCAGGATCAGGATGGTGGTGGGGATCATCGCGGCCGCGCCGTCACCGCCGCCGCTCCGCGGCGCGGACCTCCTCGGCCACCTCCTCGGCGCTGGAGCGTGTGCCGATCATCGCGCTCGCCCCGGCACGGTTGCCGCGCACGACGCGGGCGAGTGCCGCGATGAACAGGGCCACGCCCACCAGGATGAACATGGCAAGCCCGATCAGCCAGATCGCCTGCGGGATGACGAGCGGCGTCTCGAGCGCCGACTGGCTGCGCGAACCGGACACCCAGGACTGCTGGAACACGCCCATCCCGTGCCAGAACACCAGCGCGAAGAAGCCGACCAGCAGGACGAGGCCCGCGAAGTCGAACAGGATCCGCATCGGCGTCGGCAGAAGCATGTAGAGCGAATCGATACGGATATGGCCACGGTCGAGCAGCGTCGCCGCGAGCGCCCACACCGTGCCGATCGCGAGCGCATAGCCCGCGAGCTCGTCCGCGCCGCCGATCGAGACCACGAACACCTTGCGCAGGAACACGTCGATGCCGATCAGGACGGCGGCGAGCAGAACCAGCGCGCCGCCGAACCACAGCCCCGACCGGGCCAGCACGGCAAGTCCGGTCATCACGCGGGTCACGCGCCTGCTCCGTGCCGAAAGGAAGGATCGCCGGTCCGGCAGTGCGTCGCCGGACCGGCGTTACGAACGATCAGGGAACAGGCGCGGTCAGGCCGAGCGCCTTGCCCACCGTGTCGTTCCACTCCCGCGTGCATTCGGCGCCGCAGCGGCGGGCCCAGTTGGCGAGCACCGCGCCCTCGACCAGGCGCTTGTGCACTTCGGCCTCCGCGGGCTTCACCGGCACCTCGGTCATGTTCGCCGGGCGGCCCATGGTGCAAGGGCCGCGAGCAAAGTTGCAGTTGTCGGCCTGCGCGTCGGCGGCCTTCAGCGTCTGCCACATCTTGTCCTCGTAGGCCTTCACCTGCTCGAGGAAGAACTGCTGCACGCGCGGCTCGAGCCGGTTCCAGGTGGTCAGGTTGACGGCAAGGACGTTGATGCTCCAGCCGAGTGACATCGGGTAGATCGACTTCGATACCTCCGGCCAGCGCGCAGTGTTGCCGGACAGGCTGCCGGTGACGGCGCAATCCACCACGCCGCTGTTGAGCGCCGGCACCACCTCGGCGAAGGCCATGCTGACCGCGGTTGCGCCAATGCCCTGGAGGAAGTCGCGCATCGTGTTGTTGAACACGCGGATCTTCTTGCCGCGCAGGCCCTCGAGCCCACTGATCACGTCACGGCACCAGAACACCTGCGGCGGGTTGCCGCCAAAGGCGAGCAGCTTCGCGTTCCAGTTGCGCTGCATCTGCCGGTCGATGATCGGACGCCAGGCGTCGCAGGCCGCGCGCGCCCTGTCGGCATCCAGCGTCAGTCCGGCGAGGTCGCAGCCCTCGAACCGCGCGTCGTCGCCGGCCATCTTGGAGATATCCATGCCGGCGAAGTCCATCACGCCGAGCCGCAGCAGGCGCAGCATGGTGCGATCATCGATCCCCATCTGGTCGAGCGGAGTGATGTCGACGGTGATGCGGCCGTTCGAGGCGCGCGGAATGGTCTCGCGCCAGAACGGCACCTCGTCCACGGTCGATGCCACGGTGGGGCTGTTGAGCCCGATCGCCTTGAACTGGAGCTGCGGCAGCTCCTGCGCCACCGCGGCGAAAGGCTGAAGCCAGAGCGCGGCCACTGCCGCACCCAACAGGTTGCGCATCCTCATGCGAGCCTCCCGTTGCTGAGGGTTCGTCCAAGGCGCCAGCACCTGCGGGCGCATCGGGCACCCCTCCCTGAAGGATCGTTGCATTGCTTCGGCGCCGTCGGCAAGGCACTCCGTCGCGCGGCGCGGGTTTCCAACCATGCCGTCCCGTCGCAGACTTGCCCCGTACCGCCATCACGGATCAGGCCGTTGCCCTCCATCGACATCTCCTCCCGCCCCGTTCGTGTCGCGGTCGACATCGGCGGCACCTTCACCGACCTGCAGATCTTCGACGCGCGCACCGGCCAGGTGCACGCATGGAAGACGCCGACCACACCGGCCGATCCCTCGCTCGGGCTGATGACCGGGCTTGGTGAGGCAGCCGCGCGGTTCGGGTTCGCGCTCGCCGAGATCGGCCTGCTGCTGCACGGCACGACGATCGCGACGAACGCGGTGCTGGAGCGGCGGCTCGCCCGTGGGGTGTTGGTCAGCACCGCCGGGTTCGAGGACGTGCTGGAGATCAACCGGCACGTCCGGCGCGACATCTACGGCCTCGCCCCCGATCCGCTGCCGACGCTGATCCCGCGCGATCGCCGCCTCGGCGTCATCGAGCGGATGCGCGCGGACGGCACAGTCGAGACCGCGCTCGACGTGGCCGCGCTGCCGGCGCTCATCGAGCGGATCGCCGCCCTCGGTGCCGAGTGCGTCGCCGTCACGCTGCTCAACAGCCACGCCAACCCCGCGCATGAGCGGCTGCTCGCGGCGCGGATCGCGGCCGCGCTGTCCGATCTGCCGGTGTCGATCTCGGCCGACGTGTCGCCCGAGATCCGCGAATACGAGCGGACCTCGACCACCGTTCTGAACGCGCTGCTCGTGCCGGTGGTGCGTGCCTATCTCGAGCGGCTGGAGCGCCGCGTCGGCGAGGACGGGTTCAGCCCGGCGATCTTCCTGGTGCAGTCGAACGGCGGCGTGTGCAGCCTGCGCACGGCCGCCGAACAGCCCGCGCGGCTGCTGCTCTCGGGCCCTTCGGGGGGCGTGCTCGCCGCTTCGCGCATCGCGGCGCTGATCGGACGGCCGGATCTGGTCGCGGTGGACATGGGTGGCACGAGCTTCGATGTCTCGGTGATCCGCGGCGGGCGCGGCTCGATCATCACCCAGGGCGAGATCGACCGGCTGCCGGTGCGCCTGCCGATGGTGGAGATGCGCACGATCGGCGCCGGCGGCGGCTCGATCGCCGCAGTCGATGCCGGTGGGCGGCTGACCGTCGGGCCGCGCAGCGCCGGCGCGACACCTGGCCCGGTCGCCTATGGCCGCGGCGGCACCGAGCCGACCGTGACCGACACCAATCTGGCGCTCGGCCGGATCGATCCGGAGTATTTCCTCGGCGGCACGATGCCGCTCGACACGAAGGCCGCGCGCACCGCGATCGCGGAGCGGGTCGGCGCGCCGCTCGGGCTCGGGCTGGAGCCGGCGGCGGAGGGCATCCTCGCCGTCACCAATGCCGGGCTCGGCGCGGCGATCCGGCTGTCGCTGTTCGAGAAGGGGCTCGATCCGCGCGACTTCGCGCTGCTGTCCTTCGGCGGCGCGGGCGGGCTGCACGCGACCGATGTCGCGGCCGAACTCGGCATCAGCGAGGTGGTGTTCCCGCGCGATCCAGGCACGCTGTCGGCCTACGGCATCCTGTTCGCCGATCTGGCGCAGGATCTCGCCCGCTCGCGCCTGCTCCGCGCCGAGGCAGCGCAACTCGCCGCGATCGCCGAGGCGGTCGCGGCGCTGCGGGCAGAGGCGGAGGCGCGGCTCGCCCGCGACGGCGTGGCGGCGTCCGACCGGCGGATCGAGATCGCCGCCGACATGCGCTACCACGGCCAGGCCTTCGAGCTCCTGATCCCGTGGGGCGAGATCGCCGCGCCGGACGCGGCCGCGCTCGCCCGCCTGGTCGAGGACTTCCACGCGACCCACCGCCAGCGCTTCAGCTACGCCAATCCCGGCGACCCGGTGGAGATCGTCACCCTGCGCGCGACCGCGATCGGCCTTCTGCCCAAGCCGGAGCCGGGCGCGATCGCCGCTGGCACGCGGCCCGCGCGCTAGGGCAAGCGCCGCGCCTTTGCGGCCGGCGCGTGGCACCATCTTCCGGTCTTGGACCGCGAGGCGCTGCCGCCCGATCTGGTCATCGAGGGCCCGGCAATCGTCGAGGAGCCGTTCGCGACGCACTGGATCGGCCAGGGCTGGCGCGCGCGGCTCGGTCCCGCCGGCAGCCTGATCGCCACACGCGAACCGAACGGAGAAGTGCCGTGAGCCCGCTCGGGCCCATCGAGATCGAGGTGATCCGCAACGCGCTGACCGCCGCGGCCGCCGAGATGGACGTGACGATCTGGCGCACGAGCCGCAGCACGATCGTGCGCGAACTGCTCGACTACTCCACTGCCGTGTTCGACGCCGACGGCAACAACGTTGCACAGTCCGCACGCATCCCGCAGCACCTGAACTCGATGGGGGCTGCGCTGCGCACGCTGCTCGACGATTTCGTCGATCCGGACACGTGGGGCCCGGACGATGTGGTCGCGACCAACGACCCCTATTGCGGCGCGCAGCACCTGAACGACGTGCTGGTGTTCAAGCCCGTGTTCCACGACGGCCAGCGCGTGGCCTATGTCGGCGCGCTCTGCCACCACATCGACATGGGCGGCCTGGCGCCGGGCAGCTACGCCGCGACCGCGACCGAGATCTTCCAGGAGGGCCTGCGCATCCCGCCCGTCAAGCTGATCGAGGGCGGGGTGCTCAACCGCGCGGTCTGGGCGATCATCGGCCAGAACGTGCGCAAGCCGGCGCTGATGCTGGGCGACCTGCAAAGCGAGCTCGCGAGCCTGGAGGTCGGCGCGGCGGCGATCCACCGCCTCGCCGATCGCTACGGCGCCGAGGCCCTGATCGAGGCCTGCCGGCGCATCCTCGACATGAGCGAAGGGGCGATGCGCGCCGCGATCCGCGCCATGCCCGACGGCACCTACGCGTTTGAGGACTTCCTTGACGACGACGGCGTCAGCGGCGAGAGGGTGCGTCTGCACGCCGCCGTCACCATCGCCGGCGACGAGATCACGGTCGATCTCTCCGGCTGCGCCGAGCAGCAGGCTGGGCCGGTGAACTGCACGCCGGCGATGTCGAACTGCGCCGTCTACTACGCCGTGATCGCCGCAACCAACGGGTCGGTGATGGCGAATGCCGGCTGCTACCGCCCGGTTCGGATCATCTCGCGGCCGGGCAGCGTCGTGAACTGCCGCGCCCCCGCCCCGGTCGCACACCGCGTCGCGACCACGCATCGGCTCGCGAACGTGCTGTTCGGCGCGCTGCACCAGGCCCTGCCCGACCGCATCCCCGCGGCCTACTACGGCGGCAGCTACGTCGCGACCTTCCAGACCGTTGCCGAGGACGGAGGCCGCGAGGTGCTGGTCGAGATCGAAATCGGCGGGACGGGCGGGCACCCGGCGAAGGACGGCGTCAACGCTTGGTCGTTCGGTATGCACAACAACGCCAATATCCCGATCGAGATGATCGAGGCGACGATGCCGCTCTCGATCACGCGCTACGGGCTGCTGCCGGACTCCGGTGGCGCGGGCACGTTCCGCGGCGGGCTCGGCCTGGTGCGGGAGTGGCGCGTCGAAAGCCGCTCCTGCGTGTTCACTTCGAACATGGACCGGTTCCGATTCCCGCCCTACGGGCTCGCCGGCGGCAAGCCCGGCAGCCTCGGGAACCTCACGCGCGTACGCGACGGCGTCGAGACGCCTATCGGCCCGAAGAGCGACGGCGTCGTACTCAGGCGCGGCGACATCGTACGGCTGGAGACGTCGGGCGGCGGCGGGTTCGGCGATCGGGCCCGCCGCGATCCGACCGCAGCCGCGCGCGATCGAGCTCTCGGCTACGTCACGGATTGAGCCTCAGGCGATCTCGCGCTCCTCGCGCAGCGCGCGGACCGCACTGCGGAACGCCTCGACCGTGCGTTCCAGATCGTCCTCGCCATGCGCCGCCGAGGCCGGCCCGCCCGGCCAGGGCGCGAAATCCACCCCGCGCGTGCGCATCGCCAGCAGCAGCTTGGTCACGGTCTGGTTGCCGCGCGGGATCTTCAGGTCGGCATAGGCCAGCGCCAGCGGATCGAAGTTGCGCGGCCCGATCGCGAGCCCCGTCGGGTTGACGAACACATGCGTGCCGGTGTGCGTGCCGTATACCGCCCAGGGCACGCCCTCCTCGGCGAGCACGTCGTTCAGCGCCGCGCGCAGCCGAGCGGCATAGGCGTGGGTGCGCGCGACCGCGTCGGTGTCGCGGATCATCTCCAGCGTGGCGATCCCGGCCGCGGCTGAGAGGGGGTTGGCGTTGTACGTGCCCTGATGCGGGATCTTCTCCACCCCGCGTGCGGCGGCGCGCTCGGGGTCGAGCAGTTCGAGCAGGTCGCGCCGCCCGACCACCGCGCCGCCAGGCAGGCCGCCGGCGAGGATCTTGGCGAGCGTCGTCAGGTCGGGGCGGATGCCGAGCGCCTCCTGCGCGCCGCCGCGCGACACGCGGAACCCGGTGACGACCTCGTCGAACACCAGAACGATGGCGCGGCGCGTCGTCTCCTCGCGCAAGCGCCGCACGAAGTCGGGGCGCAGCGGCACCTGACCATAGCTGGACCCGGTCGGCTCAAGGATCGCGGCGGCGATGTCCCCACCCGCCTCGTCCAGCAGCGCCACGAGCCCGGCCTCATCGTTGGGATCGACGAACACGACGTTCTCCGCCAGTGCGTCGAGCACGCCCGGGGTCGGCGTGCCGTCGAAATGATTCGTCACGCCGAACGCCATGTGGTCGTGCCAGCCATGGAAATGCCCGCGCAGGCGGAGCAGCTTCCTCCGCCCCGTGGCAGCGCGGGCAAGACGCAGCGCCATCAGCGTCGCCTCGGTGCCGGAGCTCGTGAAGCGCACCATCTCCGCGCTCGGCACCAATTCCTGGATCAACTCGGCCCAGCGGTTCTCCAGGGCATGGTTGGCGCCATAGTGCGTGCCTCGTGCGAGCTGTTCCGCCACCCGCGCCGTCACCGCCGGGTGCGCATGGCCGAGGATCAGGGCACCGTGGCCGCCCGCGTAGTCCACGTACTCGTTGCCGTCCACGTCCCACTTCCGTGCGCCCTCGGCCCGCACGATCGCGAGCGGATGCGGTCGCACGTAACGCGAATCGTGCGTCACGCCGCCGGGGAACAGGCGCTGCGCGGTAGCGTAATTCTCGGCACTTCCCGGCGTGCGTGCGATGAAGGCGGCGACAATCGGCGAGTTGGTCGGCGGCATGGCGTTCATGATCTGGCTCCCGCGGGGACGCGAGAGCGTGGCGCGGTGTGGCACGCTTGTCCATCCGGGTCGGTGCGGGCAGTCTCGGTGCGGCAACGGGAGGAGCGCGGATGGGCCGCATGAAGGGGATTGTCGTCTGCCCGCAACCGCGTGCCGCGGATGTCGGGGCGGAGGTGCTGCGCCGCGGCGGCACGGCGTTCGATGCCGCTCTCGCGACCGCGTTCTGCCAGATGGTGCAGGACCCGTTCATGTGCGGCATCGGCGGCATGGGCACACTGCAATACCTGCGCCCCGCCAGCGGCGAGCACGGCATGATCGACTTCCACACCCGTGCGGGATCCAAGGTGACACCGGGGATGTGGGAGGCCGAGAGCAGGGGCCGCTCGGAGATCTCGGGCTACGCGCTGTTCAACGATTTCCGTGCCGAGCTCGGCTACACCGCGATCATGACGCCCGGCACGGTCGCCGGCTTCGCACGCTTCCACGAGCGCCTCTGCACCTGGAACTGGGCCGACCTGCTCGCGCCCGCCATCCGCATGGCGCGCGAGGGCGTGCCGGTCGCCTCGTTCCTGCACGACTTCCTCACCCGCAAGCCGATGCCCGGCCTGCCCACGGGGCGGCAGCGCGTTGCCACTACGCGCGCCTGCTCTGCGCTCTATCTGAACGAAGCCGGCGAATTCCACGAGATCGGCGAGACGATCCGCCACACCGAGATGGCCGACACCTTCGAGCGGCTCGCGCGCGCTGGTGCGCAGGACTTCTACACCGGTGGGATCGCCGCGCGGATCGCCGAGGATCTCCACCGCAACGGCGCCTTTGTCACGGCCGAGGACCTGGCTGGCTACCGAGTGCGTGAGAGCGCACCGGTGATCGGCACGTATCGCGGCTTCACCATTGCCTCGAACCCTCCGCCCGGCTCGGGTGCAGTGCTGGTCGCGATGCTGAACATCCTCGAGCAGTTCGATCT
Source organism: Elioraea sp. (assembly GCF_051860475.1). NCBI lineage: Bacteria > Pseudomonadati > Pseudomonadota > Alphaproteobacteria > Acetobacterales > Elioraeaceae > Elioraea > Elioraea sp. Next base: position 14,654 of record NZ_JBHYDW010000115.1, read on the forward strand.
CGGCGAGACCCCCGGCAGCGTCCGCCATCTCGACCTGGTCGCGCGGGCGATGGCGGCCGCGCACGAGGACCGTGAGCGCGAGTTCGGCGATCCGGAGTTCATTCCCGTCGCGGTGGAGGAGATGACCTCGAAGGCGCGGGCGGCCGCGTGGGCGTGGCGGGTCCGCGACGGCGGGCTGCCCGGTGGGCACACACGCGCACCCCCCGCCGGCCCCAC
>NZ_JBHYDW010000116.1:0-14764 GCF_051860475.1 Elioraea sp.
CCACCACCGTCCTGACCGACTGGATGGGCGCGCGCGGCGTGCCGTTCCGTCTCGTCGGACCCGATCCGACACGACCCAACATCCTCGCGTGCGTCGAGGGCGCGCGCTCCGGCCGGCACCTCGTGCTGAACGGGCATGTCGATACCTTTCCCGTCGCGGGCGCCGAGCGTTGGCGCCATGACCCGCTGGGCGGCACGATCGCCGACGGCAAGGTCTTCGGCACCGGCAGCAGCGACATGAAGCAGGGGACGGCCTCGATGGTCGCGCTGTTCTGCTGGCTGCACGCGCTGCGCGATCGCCTCGCCGGCACGCTGACGCTCACGGCGGTATCGGACGAGGAGACCTTCGGCCCGGCCGGTGCGCGCTTTCTGGTCGAGCACCACGCCGAGGAGGTGCTGGGCGACTGCCTGCTGAATGCCGAGCCGGGCGCGCCGACGACCGTGCGCTTCGGCGAAAAGGCGCCGCTCTGGTTCGCGATCGAGGTCCAGACCATGGGCTGCCACGGCGCCTACACGCACAAGAGCCCGAGTGCCACCAAGATCGCCGCGGCGATCATCGGGGACCTCGCGGCGATCGAGCACGCCCCGTCGCAGCTTCCGCCCGAGGTCGCGGCCGCGATCGCCGCCGGCGCGGAGGAAATCGATCGCGTGCATCTGCCGGGGGCGGCGCGCACCATGGGCGCGGTGACGCTCAACATCGGCTGCTGGAACGGCGGGACGCTAGTGAACATGCTGCCAGGTCATTGCCGGATCGAGGCGGATATCCGCGTGCCCTGGGGCACGCGCCCGGCGGACCTGATCGCGCGCGTGCGCGACATCGTCGCGCGCCATCCCGCGGCACGGATCGAGGTGCTTTTCCAGCAGGAGCCGCGCTGGTCCGACCCCGCCCATCCGATGGTGCGCCATATCCAGCGCAACGCAGCGGCCGTGGCGGCCTGGCAGGTGAAGCCGATCCCGAGCCTCGCCGGAACCGATGCGCGGCTTTGGCGCGAGCGCGGCGTGCCGGCCTTCAGCTACGGCACCACCGCGACCAATGTCGCCATGCCCGACGAGCACACTGACATCGACGAGTGGCTGAGGGTCGTGCGCGTGCACGCCCTCTCGGCGCTTGACTATCTGACCGGGGAGGACCGCGCGTGACGGCGCTGGAACAGGATTTGTTGGCCGAGATTGACCGCCGGCGTGACGAGTTCGTCCGCTTCTTCCAGAACCTCGTCCGCATCGCGACACCGAATCCGCCGGGCGAGACGCGCGCGGCGGCGCGCTTCCTCGGCGCTTTCCTCGACCGCCATGGCCTCGCCTACCAGACGATCGACCCCCAGCCGGAATGGCCGAATCTGGTGGCCGACCTGGCGCTCGGCGGGCCCGGGCGGCATCTCGTGCTGAACGGCCATATCGACGTGTTTCCCGCCGGCGAGGATGCGCGCTGGCGCCATGGTTCGCCGTGGTCCGGCGCGATCGAGGACGGGCGGCTCTACGGCCGCGGCAGCGCGGACATGAAGTGCGGCACGACCGCGTCCTTCATCGCGTTCGCCCTGCTCGCGCGGCGCCGCGACCGGCTTGCCGGACGGCTCACGCTGACAGCGGTGTCCGACGAGGAGACCGGCGGGCGCTGGGGCACCGGCGATCTGTTCGCCCACCACCCGGACCTCGTCCGCGGCGATTGCTGCCTGAACGGTGAGCCGTCCTCTGCCTACACGGTACGCTACGGCGAGAAGGCGCCGCTCTGGCTGGTCTTCACCGTCCGCGCGCGGGGCGCACATGGCGCCTACGTCCACCTGTCCGACAGCGCGACCAAGATCGCCGCGGAGCTGATCGAGCGGCTCGAGGCTGTGACCGCGCTTCGTCCCGAGATGCCGGAGGCGGTGGCGCGGAATCTTGCAGATCCGGTCGTGCGCAACGCGCTCGAGACCGGGCTTGGCGCCGGTGCGGGAGACACGGTGGCGTCGGTGACGCTGAACATCGGCATGATCGAGGGTGGGCTGAAGACCAACATGATCCCCTCCGAATGCCGTGTCGAGGCGGATATCCGATTGCCGGTCGGCGTCCCCAAGCGGCGCGTGATGCGGATGGTGCAGGAAATCCTGCGCGACTTCCCGCAGGTGACGGTCGAGGAACAGTCCCTGCCGGAGGAGGAGGGCGCGAACTGGTGCGACCCCGAAGGCGAGATGCTGCGCATCATCCAGGACACGGCGACGCGCATCGCCGGCATCCGCCCCGCGCCGGTCATTACCCTCGCGGCGACCGACGCCCGGTTCTGGCGCAACGCCAGTATCCCCGCCTACATCTACGGTTGCGCCTTCGATCTGGTCGGCACCTACGACGAGTCCGTCGCCATCGAGGAGTTCCTGAACGTGGTTCGTGTCCATACGCTCTCGGCGGCCGCGTATCTGGAGGCACGATGATCGGGATGGACACGCTCTCACGGGAGCTTCTCGATCGGGTCGATGCCGGGCGCGACCAGGCGCTCGGCCTGCTCCAGGCATTGCTGCGCGCCCCGTCGCCGAACCCGCCCGGCGACACGCGCAGCGTTGCCGATCTGATCATCGCCACGCTGCGCGGAGCAGGCATTGCACCGCAGGTGTTCTCCCCGCACCCTAAGATGCCGAACGTCGTCGCGCGCTTCGACGGCGCGCGCCCGGGTCGGCACCTGGTGCTGAACGGCCACATGGATGTCTTCCCGGTGGCCGAGCACGAGTGGTCGCGCGGGCCGTGGAGCGGCGAGATCGCTGATGGCCGCATCTACGGCCGCGGCGCCTGCGACATGAAGGGCGGACTCGCCTCGCTGCTCGCTGCCTTCCTGCTCCTGCACGCGGTGCGTGACCGTCTGGCAGGCCGCGTCACCTTCACCGCCGTGTCTGACGAGGAGACCTTCGGCCCCTGGGGTGCGCGCTGGATGTTCGAGCACCAGCGCGACCTGATGCTGGGCGACTGCCTGCTCTCCGGCGAGCCGTCCTCGCCCCACTGCGTCCGCTTCGGCGAGAAGTCGCCCTACTGGGTCGCGATCACCGTGCGCACGCGCGGCGGGCACGGCGCCTACACCCACGCCTCGGCGTCGGCGAACAAGATCGCCGCGCGCATCTCAAAGGCGCTGGAGGAGGTGACGAGGATCCCTGTGCGCGCACCCGACAACCTTGTGGCGATGTTCCGCGACCCTGACATCGCGCGGCAGATCGACGAGGGCTGCGGCGCCGGCCATGCGGCGGTGATCCCGGAGGTGACGCTCAACATCGGCCGCATGTCGGGCGGGCTGAAGATGAACGTGCTGCCCTCGGAATGCCGGATCGAGGCCGATATCCGCCTGCCGGTGGGCCTGACGAAGGACGAACTGCGCCCGCATGTCGCGCGCGTCCTCGCTGAGTTCCCGGAGGCGACCTGGGAGGAGATCTCCCCGCCCGAGGACGCGCCGAACTGGTCGGATCCCGACGGCGAGATGATGCGCATCCTCTCGTGCACGGTGCAGGACCTCGGTCGTCGCGCGCCCGTGCCGGTGATCACGCTCGGCGGCACGGACACGCGGCTCTGGCGCCATCACGGCGTACCCGCCTATGTGTACGGCCCTTCACCCGAGTCGATGGGTGCCGCGGACGAGTACATCGTGGTTGAGGACTTCGTCCACATTCTGCGCACGCACACACTCGCCGCCGCGCGCTACCTAGCTGCCTGGTCTGGGGAAGGACGATGACCTCCGATCACGCCGCACGGCTGCTCGCATGGATCGAGCAGGATCGCGACCGCATCATCGCCTTCCTGCAGGACTTCACGCGCATCGACACCTGCAATCCGCCCGGCGACACGCGGGGAGGCGCGGCGCTGATCGCGCGGTTCCTCGACGCGCACGGTCTTGCGTTCCGCACTATCGCGCCGAAGGAGGACAATCCTAACCTGGTCGCCACTGCATCCGCCGCGGCGCCACGGCGTCACCTGGTGCTGAACGGACATATCGATGTCTTTCCGATCGGCGATCGCAGCCGCTGGACGCGTGATCCATTGGGCGGCGAGCTCGCCGATGGGCGTGTGTGGGGACGCGGTACGGTGGACATGAAGGCCGGCACCACGGCCTCGCTGTTCGCCTATCTCTACCTCTCGCGGCTGATCGGCGATACGGCGGGGCGTATGACGCTGACAGTCGTGTCGGACGAGGAGACCGGTGGGCGCTGGGGCGCGGAGTATCTCACCGAGCATCTGGGCGCCGAGGTGCTGGGCGACTGCGTGCTGAATGCCGAACCCTCATCGCCCCACACGCTGCGCTTCGGTGAAAAGTGCATGTTCTGGCTCACGCTGAAGGTGCGCACCAAGGGCGGCCACGGGGCCTACCCGCATCTCTCCGCCAGTGCGACGCGCATCGCGGCGAACCTGATCGTAGCGCTTGCGGAGGTCGAGACGATCCGCCCTACGCTGCCGCCACATGTCTCGGCTCTGCTTGCGCGGCCGGAGGTGATCGACGCCTATGACCGAGGCCTGGGCAGGGGCGCGGCCGAGGTCGCGCAGCGCGTTACGTTGAACATCGGCACGCTGTCGGGCGGCGTGACGGTGAACATGCTGCCCGGCGAATGCGACATCGGCGTCGATATCCGGCTGCCGCCGGGCGTGACATCGGCGCAGATGATGGACGCGGTGCAGCGCATCTGCGCCCGGTTCCCCGAGGTCAGCATCGAGCTGCCGCCGCGCACCCCCGTCGATCCGACACTATCGGAGCCGGCGCACCCGATGGTGGGGATCCTGCAGGACACGGTCGAGCGCCTGGCGGGATACCGGCCGGCACCGGTGATCTCGCTCGGCGGGACCGATTGCCGCTTCTGGCGCCGGCGCGACGTGCCCGCTTTCGTCTACGGCCCCTCACCGGAAGGCATGGGCGGTACGGACGAGGGTGTGCGTGTCGACGAGTTCCTGCACGTCGTGCGCACGCACACCTTGGCGGGTTGGCAGTGGCTCAGCGGCGCCCAGCCAGCGGGTGTGCAATCGGGTTGACGTCTGGTTCGTCGGCGGCTCGCGCGGACCTCGACAGCAGGGTGTCGATACCAGATAGCTGCCCGCAATCCGTAGGGATGATGAGGGCCCACCGCGAGGTCAGCGCCTCTCATCCTTCCGCCACGCCGCAGATCTCCAGAATGGCCAGCAGGTAGATGCGGATCATGTCGAGATAGTCGGGAATGTCGACGCGCTCGTCCGGCATGGTGTTGTAGCGCCCGCCCGGGCCGCAGACCACGCCCTCCATGCCGGCTTCGTGCTTCAGATGCGCGGCATCGGTGCCGTAGAACCCGGGCGGCAGGATCGCGCCCGTCGGCTGGTCGGTGCCGCGCACCATCCAGTAGGCGCGGTTCACCGCCTGCACGATCGGCGAGTCACGCGCAACCTCGAAGGTCGGCATCATCGGCCGGCCGACGAGGTGCTCGGGTGTGAGCGTGGCCTTCAGCCCGGGGAAGCGGCGTTCGAGGTCGTCGAGCACCGCGCGCATGTCGGCGAGCACCTGTGCCTCGCTCTGTCCGGGCGCGTAGCGCGCCGAGCCCCTGATGCGCACGAAGTCGGCTACCTGCGGCGGCCGCCACTCGGCGAGATCGTGCCCGAGCGCGCCGTGCACCACGCCGACATGGCAGCGGTTGATCGCGAGGTGCGCCTCGCTTGGCGCGCCCGAGAAAGTCATCGCGTTCAGGCGCGGGATCAGCGCGCAGGCCGCCGTGATGGCATCCACCGCCTCCTCGCGCTTGGAGAGGTGGCGGGTGATGCCGGTGAGCTCGATGATGAAGGTGAAGGCGGCGGCGTGCATGGTCAGCGCCTGAAGGTCGGTCGGCTCGGCGTTGATGAAGTAGTCCGCGCGCAGCCCGTGGCGGATCGCGGCGAGTGTGCCGACCCCTCCCTGCAGTTCGCCCACCACGTAGGTCAGGATCACGTCGCCCTTCAGCCGCATGCCGGCGTCGATCAGCGTCTTCACCGCGCAGAAATAGGCCGCATCCCCCGCCTTCATGTTGGAGACGCCGATGCCGTAGATGAAGCGGTCGTCGATCACGCCGCCGACCGGATCGACGGTCCATCCTTCAGTCACTGGATTGGTGTCGACATGGCCGTTGAACATCAGGCTCTTCCCGCCGCCCGTCCCCCGCCAGGTGCCGATCGCGTTCGCGCGTTCGCCCTCCACCGTCTGGAGCTCGGTCTCGAGCCCGAGTTCGCGCATCCGCTCCGCCATGAACTCGACGATGCGCCGCTCGCCCGGCGTCTGGGTGTGGCTGCGGTGGCGCACCATATCTGCGAGGAGATCGAGGCTCGCGCGCTCGTCCACGCGGCGGATCAGGTCCTCAGGCGACATGGCTGCTTCCTCCTGTCTCGAGCCGCGGCACCGCGGCGATCAGTTCGGCCGTGTAGGGATGGGCGGGGCCGCGCGCGGCAAGCGTCTCGACATCGATCGTCTCGACAAGCCGGCCGCGATGCATCACCGCGATCCGGTGCGCGATCTGGCGCACCAGGTTGATGTCATGGCTGATGAAGAGATAGGCGACGCCAGTCTCGCGCTGGAGCTCGACCAGAAGCCGCACCACCGCCGCCTGCACCGAGACATCCAGCGAGGAGGTCACCTCGTCGCAAATCACCAGGCGCGGCCGCGGGGCGAAGGCGCGCGCGATCGCCACGCGCTGCTTCTCCCCGCCCGAAAGCTGGTGCGGGTAGCGGTCGGCGAACTCGGCCGGCAGGCGCACGGAGTCGAGCAGTGCGGGCACGGCCTGCGCCGGGGTGCCGCCGCCGTAGAGCCGCAGCGGGCGCGAGAGGATCTCGCGCACGCGCTGGCGGGGGTTGAGTGAGGAGTCCGGGTGCTGGAAGACGATCTGCACCTGGCGGCGGTACTCACGGTCCATGCTCGCCGCGCCAGCGATCGCGCGCCCGCCGACCATGAGCTGCCCCTCGAACGCCGCGAGGCCGGTGAGCGCACGCGCGAGCGTCGACTTGCCCGAGCCCGACTCGCCGACGATGCCGAGGATCTCGCCCGGCCGCAGCGCCAGGCTCACCTCACGCGCCCCCATCACCTCGGTGCTGCGTCGCCCGAACAGTCCGGCGAGCAGGCTCGGCCGGCCGTAGCGCACCGTGATCGCCTCCGCCTCGACGAGTGCGGTATCCGCCGAAGGCGCGATGGTGACGAGCCGGCGGGCCGGATCGGGAACGGCATCGACCAGCCCGCGCGTGTAGTCGTGGCGCGGGGCGGAGAACACCTGCCGCGTCTTCCCCTGCTCGACGATGCGGCCGCGATGGATCACCGCCACACGCTGCGCGAGCGAGGCGACGATCGCGAGGTCGTGCGAGATGTAGAGCGAGGCCACCCCGGTCTCCATCTGGAGGGTGGCGAAGAGGTCGAGGATCTGGCGCGCGGTGATGACGTCGAGCGCGGTGGTCGGCTCGTCGAACAGAATGCAGTCGGGCCGGCAGGCGAAGGCGGTGGCGATCACCACGCGCTGCTTCTCCCCGCCCGAGGCCTCATGCGGATAGCGGTCCAGCATCGCCTTCGGGTCACGGAGGCCGACATGGGCGAAACTCGCCTCGGCCTCCGCGCGCGCCTGCCGCGGCGAAAGTCCGCGATGCACCTCGAGCGCCTCAGTGATCTGCCGCCCGAGCGTCAGCGTCGGGTTGAGCGAGGCCGAGGGGTCCTGGAACACCATGCCGATGCGCGCGCCGCGGAGCTTTGTCAGCGCCGCCGGCGGCAGCGCGCGCAGATCCGTGCCGGATAGCCGGATCGTGCCCGCCCGCTCGATCGCGTTGGGTGCGAGGTAGCGCATCACCGCCCAGGCGAGCGAGGTCTTGCCGGAGCCGGACTCGCCCACGAGCGCCACCACCTCGCCGCGGCTGACCGTGAGCGAGACGTCATCGAGCGCGCGCACCGGGCCGGCCCGCGTGGCGTAGTCGAGCGTATAGCCGGCGATCTCCAGCGTCGGCGCCGCGCTGTCGTCCGTGACGCTCATGTGCGCGGGTTCAGCGCGTCGCGCAGTCCGTCGCCGAGTAGGTTGAAGCCGATCGCGACGAGCGCGATCGCAAGCGCGGGCCAGAGGATCATCCAGGGGCTGAGATGCATGAAGCGCCGCGCCTCGCTCACCATCAGCCCCCATTCGGAGGCGGGCGGCTGCGCGCCGAGGCCGAGGAAGGAGAGGGTGGCGAACAGCATCACCGCGAAGGCGACACGGATGCTCATCTCCACGACGATCGGCGCGATCACGTTCGGCAGCATCTCGCGCAGCACGATGTAGGCGGTCCCCTCGCCACGCGCAATCGCCGCGCTCACGTAGTCCTGCCGGCGCACGGCGAGCGCCACAGAGCGGGTAATGCGCGCCATGCCGGGGGTGAAGGCGACGGCGATGGCGAGCACCGCGTTCTCGGCGCCGCGCCCCAGCACCGAGACGATCAGCAGCGCGAGCAGCAGCGACGGCAGCGCCATCACGGCATCGACCGTGCGCATCACCGCCTCGTCGATCCGCCCGCCGAGATAGGCCGAGGTCGTGCCGATCAGCGCGCCGGCGAGCGTGCCGAGCACGGTCGCGAGCATCGCCAGCAGCACGGTCGCGCGCGCGCCGGCGAGCAGCCGGCTCAGGATGTCACGGCCGAGCTGGTCGGTACCGAGCCAGAACTCGGGGCCCGGCGGGCGGTAGCGGCGCAGCGGACTCAGCGCCTCGGGGCTGTAGGGCGCGAGCGCCGGGCCTGCGAGCGCGATCACCAGCACCAGGGCCACGAGCGCGAGCCCGACCGCACCCTGCGGCGTGCGAAGCAGGCGGCGGACGAGGTCAGCCATACTGGATGCGCTTGTCGAGCGCCGCATAGGCGAGGTCGGCGGCGAAGTTCATCAGTCCGTAGGTCGCGGCCATCACCAGGGCGCCTGCCTGGATCATCGGCAGATCGCGGTTCTGCACCGCGACGATCAGCAGCCGCCCGATCCCGGGGATGGCGAAAATCTCCTCCACGACGATGATGCCGCCGAGTACGTAGCCGACATCGAGCGCGACGATCGTGATGGTCGGCAGCAGCGCGTTGCGGAGCGCATGTCGGCGCAGCACCAACCGCTCCGGCAGGCCCTTCAACCGCGCGGCACGCACATAATCGGTGTGCAGCGCGTCCACCATCTCCGAGCGCACCATGCGCGAGACGTGTGCCACCATGATCAGCGAGACGGTGGACACCGGCAGCACGAGATGCAGCAACGCGCGGCCGGGATCCTCCGTCAGCGGCACGTACCCGGTGGCGGGAAGCCAGCCGAGGATGTCGGCGAAGACCAGGATCGCGAGCGTGGCGGTGACGAACTCGGGCAGCGAGATGCCGACATAGGAGACAAGCCCGAGCCCGACATCCGCAGCACCGCCGCGCCGCACCGCCGCGACGATCCCCAGCGGCACTGCGACCGCGAGCATCAGCGCGATCGACAGCGCGGCGAGCAGCAGCGAGCGCGACAAAGCCTCGATCACCTGCGGCAGCACCAGCAGGCCGTTGCGCATGGATGTGCCGAAATCGCCGGTGAGCACGCCTCCAAACCAGCGCAGGAACTGCATCCAGACGGGGTCGTTCAGCCCGAGCCGCTCGCGCAGCGCGGCAAGCTGCTCATCCGTCGCCGCCTCGCCCATCACCATGACCGCGGCATCGGCCGGCAGCACCTGGGTGATGCCGAACACGAGGATCGACACCACCAGCAGGGTATAGAGGATCAGGAGGACGCGACGGGCGAGGTAGCGCCCGGACATCTCCGCTCAGCCCCGTCGCGGCGCCCCCTCGCCGAGCCACACATGGTCAAGCCGGAACACGGCCCCGCGCGGGTGCAGCCCGAACCCCTGCACGTAGGTGCGCTGGGCGGCGAGCAGATCGAAGAACACCGGGATGATCGAGGGCACCTCGCGGTGCATCAGCATCTGCGCCTCGCCGTAGAGCTCGCGCCGCTTCGCCTGGTCGACGGTCGCGCGCGCGGTCTCGATGAGCCGGTCGAACGCGGCATTGTTCCAGCGCGTCTCGTTCCAGGTCGCGTTCGAGGTGTAGAGCAGCGAGAAGATGCCGTCCGCGGTCGGCTGCATGTTGTAGAAGCCGATGTAGAAATTGCCCTTGCGCCACACCTGCTCGAGATAGGTGGCGTGCGGCATGGTCTGCACCTCAAGCTCGAACCCCGCGGGCCGCGCCATCTCGCGCAGCGCGACCGCGAACTGGGTGCGCACGGCCGGCCGGTCGGAGGCGATCAGCGTCGCCTTCAGCCCGTTCGCGTGCCCCGCCTCGGCGAGCAGGCGCTTCGCCGCCGCGATGTCGGGGCGCTTCAGCGGGATGTCGCGGTAATAGAGGTAGGCGGAGTTGAGCGGCGTGTCGTTGCCGGGCGTGCCGTAGCCCTCGACCACGAAATCGACCATCGCCTGGCGATCGACCGTGAGTGCAAGCGCTTGGCGCACGCGCATGTCGTTGAAGGGTGCGGTGTCGCAGCCGAAGTTCAGGTTGCAGAACTGGCCCGAGGGCGTGCGCAGCGCCCGCACGCCGCCCGCGCGTTGGAGCCGCGCGTACTCGGTCGGCAGGGCGAGCATCATCTGGTCGGTGTCGCCCGCGATCAGCGCCGAGCTCTCGGCGGTCGGGTCGGGATAGACCACGATCTCGATCCGCTCCAGATACGGCCGCGCACGGTCGTAGTAGGCGGGGTTGCGCGCCACCACGACCAGCCGCTCGGGTTCGTAGGAGACCAGGCGGAATGGTCCGGTGCCGACCGCCTCGCGATCCAGCCGCTTCAGCGCGTCGCCCTTCGCGAGCGAGGCGGGGATGATGCGGGCATTGGTGTAGGCGAGCATCACCGGCAGATCGGCATAGGGAGTGCGCAGCGTGAATACGACGCGGCGTGGACCCTCCGCCGCCACCTTGGCGATCGGGCCGATGTTGTTGCGCGCGGGCGAGGCGGTGGTCGGATCGAGCATCGCCTCGAAGGAGGCGACCACGTCGGCGGAGGTGCAGGGTGAGCCGTCATGGAAGGTCACGCCGTCGCGCAGCACGAAGGTCCAGGTGACGAGGTCGTCGCTCGCCGACCAGGACTCGGCGAGGTCGGCCTCGGGCGTCATGTCGGTGGAAAGCCGCGTCAGTCCGGAGTAGAGCAGCTCGGCCAGGAGGTATTCGGGATTGACGCGCGTCAGCAGCGGATTGAGCTTGGCCGCCGCCTGATCGACGCTGAGCCGTAACGTTCCGCCGCGCCGCGGCGTGGCCTGGGCCACGGCACCGCGCGGCAGGGCGAGCGTGGCGCCGAGCGCGGCCGTACCGGTGAGCAGGGAACGGCGCGAGGTGTCGGTGGTCATGGCTCGGGTCCTCCTCGAGGGATCGGTAGGTCGGCAAGATAGACGAGCAGAGCACGCGCGAGCGCGGTCACGTCCTGGATGGTGGTGAACTCGTCCGCGGCGTGGACGTGGTTGTCGGGTCGGGCGAGGCCGCCGAGCAGGATCTCGCGGATGCCGGCGCGCTGCACGAAACCCATGTCGGAGCTCGACGAGGCGCCCCAGCGGCGAAACGATCCAGGATCCCAGCCGAAGCCCCAGGCGAGCGCTGCCTGCCAGCGCGGCCAGAACCGTCCGGGCGCATCGGGGTCGATCACCGGGTCGAGCCGGCCGGCCACGGCAGTCGTGACGCGCGCCCGGCTCTCCCGGGCCGCGTCGGCGACCGCCATTTCCAGCTCGGCCTGCGCCGCCTCCATCGTCTCCTCCGGCATCACGCGCCGGTTGACGAGGATCGTGCACAGCCCAGGCAGCGCCGAGCCCTTGGCCCCGCCATGAATCGCAGTGACGTTGAGCCGTGCCGTGAGCGGCCCGGCACGATGCGGCGGCGCAGGCAGGGCGGAGACACGCGCTTCGACGCGCTGCTTCAGCGCCGCCAGCGCCGCGAGGATCGGCAGCGCGGCCTCGACCGCGTTCACCGCCTCGGCAGTCGGATCGCCGGAATGCGCCGCCCGCCCCTCGATGCGGATCGCGAGGTCGAGACTGCCGAAGCAGCCGGCCCAGAGTCGCGGTACCGCGCCGCCGTTCAGGCAGATCAGCTGCTCGCCCTCGATCATGCCCTGCTCGGCGAGGTAGCGGACCCCCGGATAGAGCCCGCCCTCCTCGTCGGTGCAGAACAGCAGTACCGGATCGAGCGCGAGCGGGACGCCTTCCGTCCGCGCTGCGCGCAGCGCGGCGAAGATCGCCGCGATCGTGCCCTTCATGTCAGCGGTGCCGCGACCGTAGAGCCGGCCGCCCTCGCGTGTCAGCGCGAGCGCCGGACGCGTCCAGCCCTCGCCCGGCGGCACGGTGTCGGTGTGCACGTAGATGCCGCAGGCGGGGTGCCGCCGCTCGGCCGGTTCGGCGATCAGGTTGATGCGTGCGCCCTCGGCTTGGCTGCCCTCGGCCTGCCAGAGCGACGGCGGCGCCTCGACGCGGCGGCAGCGGAAGCCGAGCGGGGTGAACGCATCCTGCAGCAGGTCGGCAAAGGCGGCATAGCCCGCGCCCGGAGGGAAGCACGTATCGGCCGCGATCAGGCGTTCGAGCAGCGCGATCCAGGCGGGCTGCTCGGCCGCGATACGGCCCGCGGCACACTCCAGCGCACTCCGTTCGACTTGCGTGTCGATTGCGGCGCCCCCCATTTCTCTATAGAAGTGTAGTGTGCGCAGCCAACCCCGGCCCCTGTCAAGCGATACCGCCTCGGAAACCCGCTTCGCGCCGCTGCACGAGCGGCTGAAGCGCCAGATCTCGGAGGAGATCCTGATGGGACGCTGGGCACCGGGCGCGGTGCTGCCCGGCGAGGTCATGCTCGCGCAGCAGTTCGGTGTCGCGGTCGGAACGGTGCGGCGCGCGCTCGGCGACCTGGTGGCGGAGGGGCTGCTCACGCGCCGTCCGCGCGTCGGCACCGTCGTGACCGGGCGCAGCCCCGAGCATTCGCTGCGCTTCTTCTTCCGCTACTTCCGCCTGCATGGCGCCGATGGATCGCTCAAGCGATCGCGCGCGGTGGCATTGGCGCTGGAGCAGATTCTGGCCGGGACCGAGGATGCGCGGCGGCTCTGCGTCGCACCCGGCACAACACTGCTCCGCCTGACGCGTCTGCGCATGGTCGACGGCGCGCCCGTGATGATCGACCTCTATCGGATCCCGGCCGCGCGTGTGCCCGCGTTCCCACGTGCACCGGCGACGGTGCCGGAGCTGCTGTTCCTCCACCTGAACGAGGCCTATGGCATCCGCATCACCGCAGTGCGCGAGGAACTCGCTGCCGAGCCCGCGACGGAGGAGGACCGGCGCCTGCTCGCGCTGGGCGACCCGGCAGCCGTGCTGGTGATCGAGGCGACGGTGTTCGATCAAGCGGGCAGCCCGGTGCTGCTGACCACGCAGCGTGCCTCGACAGCGGCACACCGCTACGTCAACGAAGTCAGCTAGATGTCCTTGCTATGGAGGTTGTCCCTCCGGGGCTGAGTTGGTTGGCTGTGGTTGCCACACCGTCAACCGCCCACTCAGAGCCCCAGATGGACGCCCATGAGAATGCCCGAACCACGCCGCTGGGTCGAATGCTGATGGTCGAGCGACTGCGCTCCGGCTGGTCGCGGCCGCCGAGGAGCAGCGATCGTATGAGCAGCCCGAACCTTGCCGTCCCGCACGTGGCTGCCGCCCAGGCGCAGAAGGAGGTCACCATCAACCAGGCGGTCGACCTGCTCGACTGTGCCGTGACCGACGTGCTGACCGTCGATCTTGGCGCCGGCGACGTCGCGCTCACCGCCGAGCAGTACCGCCGCCAACGGGTGTTCCCCGCCTCGGGCGCCACCGTGCCGCGCACGCTCACCCTGCCGCAGATCCGGCGGGAGGCCGCCATCGACAATGCCGACGGGAGCGATGCGCTCACGGTGGCGCGCGGCGCCTAGTGGCCGAGCTGTCGCACAGCCGATTGGTCGTGCGCGCATCGAGCCGGCGCCTGCTCGCCGGAGTCCGAACTCGGGGATCGGCCAGTCCATGCGGGGGCTGACGAGGCGGCATGCCGTCGGCTGACCGAGTTGTCTGGCAACAAAGCCTCCGCCAGCGGTCTTGCGAATGCCGCGATCGCGCCGCCGATGACCGCGACTTTGCTCGGCTTCGGGATCCGGGGCCGCGCTTTGCCGATGACGGTCACGCACCGGCCAGGCCGGGTTCCATGCACGCTCAGCGCGGAAGCTTGCGCCCCTCGGCGGCACAGGCGATCAGATGCGCGAGCACAGCAGCGCGCGGCACGATCGAGGACACCTCGACCGTCTCGCGCCGGCTGCATGTGTCGTGCGCCACTGCGCCGAGCCCGTCCAGCGTCGGCACGCCGAGCCCGGCGGCGAACGAGCCGTCCGACCCGCCGCGCGCGATCACGTCGTGGACCGGCTGGCCGAGTGCGGCGCAAGCCTCCTCGGCCCAGGCATAGAGCCCACGCGTGCCCGCGCTGGTCGGGAAGGGCGGTCGGCCGAAGCCGCCGGCGATCTCCACCGTCACGCGCGGGTCAGCGGGTGGGTGCGCGGCGATCGCGCGCACGTCGGCGAGTAGCGCCTCGGCGCTGGCGGCGTCCGGCGCGCGCAGGTCGAGATGGATCTCAGCGTCACCGGGCACCACCTGGCGCGCGGCACCGCCGCGGAAGATCCCGACTGTCGCGGTGAGCCCGCGCGACGGATCGGTCAGCGCCTCGAGCGGGCCGACTAGTGCTGCGAGTGCCGAGACCGCCGAGGCGCCGTGCTCGCGATAACTGCCGCAATGCGCGGTCACGCCCGTCGCACGGAGATACACCGCGCCGACCGCGCCGCGCCCCACCACTACCCCGCCACCCGG
>NZ_JBHYDW010000117.1:0-10097 GCF_051860475.1 Elioraea sp.
GGAGCTCGCCGGGCTGCGGCGCGCCGTCCTGGTCGCCGGCCTGCTGACCCTGCCGGTGTTCCTGGTCGAGATGGGCGCGCATCTCGTGCCCGCGATCCACCATCTGGTGATCCACACGATCGGCACGCAGTCGAGCTGGCTCGCGCAGTTCGCGCTGACAACGCTCGTCCTGTTCGGCCCGGGCCGGCGCTTCTACCGCGCCGGCATCCCCGCGCTGCTGCGCGGCGCGCCGGACATGAATGCGCTGGTCGCGGTCGGCACGGGCGCGGCCTACGCCTACTCGGTGGTCGCGACCTTCGCAGCGTCGCTGCTGCCTCCGGGCACCGTGCATGTCTATTACGAGGCAGCCGCGGTGATCGTCACACTGATCCTGCTCGGCCGCTTTCTTGAGGCCCGTGCGAAGGGCCACACCTCGCAGGCGATCCGGCATCTGGTCGGGCTGCAGCCGCGCACCGCGCGCGTGCGCCGCGGCGGCGCGACCATCGACGTCCCCGTGCTCGAGCTGCGCGCGGGCGACGTCGTCGAGGTCCGACCGGGCGAGCGGATCGCCGTTGACGGCACGGTGATCGAGGGATCGAGCTTCGTCGACGAGTCGATGATCACCGGCGAGCCCGTACCGGTCGAGAAGACCGACGGCGCCGCGGTGGTCGGCGGCACCGTGAACCAGACCGGCGCCTTCGCGTTCCGCGCCACCCGGGTCGGCAGCGATACGGTACTCGCGCAGATCGTCCGCATGGTGCAGCAGGCGCAGGGGGCGAAGCTGCCGATCCAGGCGCTCGTGGACCGGGTGACACTGTGGTTCGTGCCCGCCGTGATGGTGCTTGCGGCCGCGACCTTCCTGGCCTGGCTGCTGGTCGGCCCGCAGCCGGCGCTCACCTTCGCCCTGGTGAACGCCGTCGCCGTGCTGATCATCGCCTGCCCCTGCGCGATGGGGCTCGCCACGCCGACCTCGATCATGGTCGGCATCGGCCGCGCGGCCGAGATGGGCATCCTGTTCCGGCACGGCGAAGCGTTGCAGCGTCTGAAGGACGCGCAGGTGGTCGCGTTCGACAAGACCGGCACGCTGACCAGGGGCCGCCCCGGGCTGACCGACCTGATCGCCGTGCCGGAGGTCGACCGGCGCGCGGTCCTGGCCGCGGTCGCCGCGGTCGAGGCGAGGTCGGAGCATCCGATCGCGCGCGCGATCGTCGCGGCGGCCGCGGCCGAAGCGATCGACATCCCGTCGGCCACGGGGTTCGAGGCGATCCCGGGCTTCGGTGCCCAGGCCTCCGTCGCGGGGGCGCGCGTCGCCGTCGGCGCGGACCGCCTGATGGCGCGGCTCGGCATCGATCACGCGGCGCTCGCAGCCGACGCGGCGCGGCTGGCAGGTGAGGGCAAGACCCCGCTCTACGCCGCGATCGACGGCCGGCTCGCCGCGGTGATCGCCGTGGCGGACACGCTCAAGCAGGGTTCCGCCGACGCCATCGCCACACTGCACCGTCTCGGCCTGAAGGTGGCAATGATCACCGGCGACAACGCGCGCACGGCCGAGGCGATTGCGCGCGCGGCCGGCATCGACGAGGTCATCGCCGAGGTGCTGCCCGACGGCAAGGTCGAGGCGCTGGCCCGGCTGAGGGCGCGCTACGGCCGCGCGGCCTTCGTCGGCGACGGGATCAACGATGCGCCCGCCCTGGCGGCCGCGGATGTCGGGGTTGCCATCGGCACCGGCACGGACATCGCGATCGAGACGGCGGACGTGGTGCTGATGTCGGGCGACCTTGGCGGGGTGCCGCGGGCGATCGCGCTGTCGCGGGCGACTCTGCGCAACATCCGCCAGAACCTGTTCTGGGCGTTCGCCTACAACACCGCGCTGATCCCGGTCGCCGCAGGCGTCCTCTATCCGGCCTATGGGGTGCTGCTGTCGCCGATGCTGGCGGCGGCCGCGATGGCGCTCTCCAGCGTGTTCGTGGTGACGAATGCGCTGAGGCTCCGCCGCGTCCGGCTCGACCGGGCGCACGCGGCGTGAGGATGGAGGCTCAACGGATGATGACCATCGGCGAGGCGGCGAAGGCATCCGGCGTGTCGGCCAAGATGATCCGCTACTACGAGGCGGTCGGCCTGATCGGTCCGGCCGCGCGTTCGGAGTCCGGCTATCGCCACTATGCGGAGCAGGACGTGCACACGCTGCGCTTCATCCGACGCGCGCGCGATCTGGGTTTCAGCATGGACGGGATCGCCGGGCTGCTCGCGCTCTGGCGTGATCGGGCCCGCCACAGCGCCGACGTGAAGCGGCTCGCCGAGCAGCATGTGGCCGCGCTCCGCCGCAAGATCGCCGAACTCGACGCGATGGCCGCGACACTCTCGACCCTCGCCGCGCATTGCCACGGCGACGATCGGCCGGAGTGCCCGATCCTCGCCGACCTCGCCGACACGACGCCGGATCGCCAGCCGGACGGCGGCGCGCGAGGTCAGGCGCGGCGGCCGGGGCCGGAGCGGCTCAGGCGGCCTGATCCCAGGCCGGCGACCAGGACGGATTGACGAAGCGCCGGTCCTTGGGAAGTGCTGCGATCGCGGCGCGGTCCTCGGTGGTCAGGCGCAGATCGAGCGCGGCGAGATTCGCGCGCATGTTCTCGCCCCGGCCCGACTTCGGAATGGCCGCGACACGGTCCTGCTCGAGCAGCCAGGCAAGCGCCACCTGCGCACCGGAGGCGCCGTGGCGCCGGCCGATCCCGGCCAGCGCGGGATCGTCGACGAGCCCGCCCTTGCCCAGCGGCGAGTAGGCCGTGACCGCGATGTCGTGCGTGCGCGCAACGCGCAGCACCGGCTCCTGGCTCAGCATGACGTGGTACTCGACCTGGTTGCAGGCCACGGGCGCGCCGGTCGCGACTGCCTCCTCCAGCAGGGTGGCGGGGAAGTTCGCGACGCCGATCGCGCGCGCAAACCCACGCTCCTTCAGTCGCGTCATCGCCGCAAGCGTCGGCGCGAGCGGGATCTGGGGGTTGGGCCAGTGGACGAGGAACAGGTCCACGTAGTCGAGACGCAGCCGCTTCAGGCTTGCCGCGAGCGCGGCGCCGGGATCGCCGAGATTGGTCCACCACACCTTGGTGGTGACGAACACCTGCTCGCGCGGCACACCGCCATCGCGGATGCCCTGCCCGACCGGCTCCTCGTTGTCGTACATCTCGGCGGTGTCGATGTGGCGGTAGCCGAGCCCGATCGCCTCGGCAACCGCGCGCGCGCAGTCGGCACCTTTGAGCGCCCAGGTGCCGAGGCCGAGCTTGGGCATCGCGAGGTGCGCGGTCTCGATCACGTGCATCGGTGTCTCTCCTATCGCGGGGCGAAATCGACCAGGGCGGCGAAGCCCGTTTCGGTACCGAACGCAAGCCAGCGCCCATCGGCGCTCCAGGCCAGCGCGCTGACCGGCCCGTTGCCCGGAGCCGCGACCGGCAGCACCTTGCGCGAGGCGATCTCGGTCAGCAGCACAAGCCCGTCGGCGAAGCCCGCGGCGATCACCTCGTGCTCCGGGTGGCAGGCGACACGGGTGACGAGCACGGCGTCGCCGCCGGCAAGCTCCTCGGGCGCCTTGCCCATCGGTCCGTCGCCGCTGAAAGGCCAGCAGACGATGGTCTCGGCGCCGCTGGTAGCAAGCCAGCGCCCCTTGGCGGTGAACGAGAGCGATTTCGTCTTCGCCGGATAGCCGCTCATGCGCATGTGGGCCCCATCGGCGACGCGCCAGCCGTGCAGCGCGTTCTCCTGCATGGCGGTCACGACGTAGCGCGCATCGGGGCTGATCGCGACCGCGGTGTGGCTGCCCTTCCAGGCGAGCGCGGTCGGCCGGTCCTCCCTGGCGGCGACGAACCAGAGCGAGGCGCCGTTGTAGTGGCTGACGGCGAGGCGGCGGCCCTTGGCGTCGGTGGCGATCCCGGTGGCGGTGCTGGGATGGGTGAGGGTCTTGAGCGCGTGGCCGGCGGGGTCGAGCAGGTGCACCGCCTTGCCGATGGCGGCGGCGCGCCAGGCGCCCTTGCCGGGGTAGGCGAGCACGTGCTCGACCCATTTGCCGGGCCAGGCGGCGAGCGTGTGTGCGCCGTCGGCTTCGCAGCGGCGGAGCTGACCGTCATCGCCGCCGGACAGGAAGCCGCCGGGCGCGGCGTCGGCGCAGAGGGCGAGGCAGGCGCCGTCATGCGCGGCGATCGTGATCGCCGTGTTCGGGTCGGCGAGCGCGGCGATGCGCACGCTGCCGTCGCCGAGGGCGAAGGCGGCCTGCCGGCTGTCGGTGTCGAACGCGGCCGCGACGACGAACGCGTCGAGCGTGTGCGTTGTGCCGCGCGTGTCGAGCAGGAAGTTCGCTGCGGGGGGGTCTGGGGGGGCAAGCGTTGCCCCCCCCGTGCCTTTCCTGTCCGTCACGCCTTACACGCCTCGAAGCCCTTGCGCAGCACGGGCCGGCTGAGATTCCGCCCGATGAACACGATCTTCGAGACGCGCTCCTCGCCTTCCCTCCACGGCCTGATGAAGTCGCCGTCGGCGATCATGTGCACCGCCTGGAAGGCGAAGCGCCGGTCCTCCCCGGGATAGGCGAGGATGCCCTTGGTGCGCAGCAGGTCCTGCCCCTTCTGCGCGAGCAGCTCGGTCACCCAGGCGTTGAACTTCTCGGGATCGACCTCGCCGCCGATCGCCACGCTGATGGAGGTCACCTGGTCGTCGTGTTCGTGGTCGGATTCGGTGAGGAAGTCGGGTTCGTTGGCGAGGATGCGGTTCAGATCGAACGCATGGCGGTCGAGCACGGCATCGAGCGGCACCGCGGCGCGCTCGGCGCGGTGGATGGCGGCGTAGGGGTTGATGGAGCGGATCGCGTCCTCGACGGCGGCAAGCTCCTCGGGTGTCGCGAGATCGGTCTTGTTCAGCACGATCACGTCGGCGAAGGCGACCTGCTCCTGTGCCTCGGCGGAGTCGGCCAGCCGCGCCGGCAGGTGCTTCGCGTCCACCACGGTGACGATGGCGTCGAGCTTCGTCCTGGAGCGTACGTCCTCGTCGACGAAGAAGGTCTGGGCGACGGGCGCGGGGTCGGCGAGGCCGGTCGTTTCGATGATGATGGAGTCGAACCGGTCGCGCCGCTTCATCAGCCCGCCGAGGATGCGGATCAGGTCGCCGCGCACGGTGCAGCAGATGCAGCCGTTGTTCATCTCGAACACTTCCTCGTCGGCGTCTATGACGAGGTCGTTGTCCACGCCGAGCTCGCCGAACTCGTTGATCACCACGGCGATCCGCTTGCCATGCTGTTCGGACAGGATGCGGTTGAGCAGCGTGGTCTTGCCGGCGCCGAGATAGCCGGTCAGCACGGTGACGGGAACGGGCGAGGACGGGTCGCTGCCGGCGTCGGTCGGCATGGGATGGCGGTCTCCTCCGGGGGTGATGGACGGAGATATAGGGGCGCGGCCCTGGGCCGGCCAAGCCGGCCGGGCGGCTGCCCCGCGCTCAGCGCACGGCCAGCTCGGCGCGGCGGCGACGGAGCTGGGCCGCGGTGTCGGCAACGGCCCTGCGGAGCGCGGGGAGATCGGAGCGACGCTCCAGCACAGCCGCCACGGCCGCGGCGACCCGGCTCGCGCCCAGCCCCTCATAGGCGCCGGCGAGGTCGCGCAGCGCCTCGTCGAGCGCGTTCGCGTCGCCCCGCGCGGCGGCCGCCTCGGCCCGCGCGAGTGCGGCGGCGCCGGCGCCGATCTGCCGCTCGACAAGCCGCGCGAAGTCGACGGGCGCGAGGGTGGAGCGGACGAGGGCGAGGGTCTGCTGGTCGATCACGGGCACGTTGTCGTCGTGCGGCGCCGTGGCGGGGCCGCGGATGCCCGGGACGGCGCGCGCCAGCGCCGACAGCAGTTCGCTGGTCGCGACCGGCTTCTCGATCACCGCGGCCATGCCGGCCTCGAGGAACGCCATACGCTGCTCCGGCAGGACATGCGCGGTGACGGCGATCACCGGGACCTGGCCGACAGGGGGCGGCAGGGCGCGGATCATCCTGGTGGCCTGGACCCCGTCGATCGCGGGCATCTGCACGTCCATCAGCACCGCGTCGTAGCTGGCCGCGCCGATCATGCGCAGTGCCTCGCGCGCATCCGCGGCAACGTCGCAGCTGTGGCCGTGGCGCTCGAGCATCGCGGCGAGCAGGCGCCGGTTGGTAGGCACATCGTCGACGGCCAGGACGTGGAGCGGGTGCGAGACGATCCCGGCCCGCGTGGGCCGCTCGACACCGTCATTGGTGGCCGGGACGAAGGGGAGGACGCAGCGCACGGTCTCGCTCCGGCCGCCGCCGGCCCGCAGCCGCACCAGGCGTCCGCCGAGCGCGCCCGCGAAGGCGGCCACCGCGGCCAGGCCCTCGGCGAGATCCTCGCCGGGCCAGGCCTCATGCAGATCGACCGGCTCGAACGCATCCGCCGGCAGGGTCGCTGCCGCGGGGTCGCCCACCTCGGCACCGAGCCCGCCGGCCTCCTGGGTGACACGGAGCATCAGGGCGCCGCCGGGACGCAGCGGCAGGCAGCGCAGCACCAGCATGCGCAGCAGCGTGGCGACACGCTCGCCGTCGCCGATCCAGGACGCCGGCACCGTCGGATCGCGCGAGACCATGACGCGGCCGCCCATCTCGGCGATCCGGCCATCGAGCCCGCGCACCGCCCGTGTTAGCGCCTCATCGACCGAGAACGGCACCTCGGCCGGTGCCGCCCGTCCTTCCACCAGCGAGGCCGCATCGAGCAGCACGTCGGCGCTCGCGAGCATGTCGTCGGCTGCGTCCCGCGCGGCCCGCACCGCGCGCGCATGCGACGAGTCGAGCCCCGGCTGTTCGAGAATCAGCCCGAAGGTGCCGGCGATCCGATGCAGCGGAGCGGCGATGTCACGGGCGGCCGCGGCCAGCAGCGACGGCCCGACCGGGTCGGGCGCGCCACCGGACGCCGCCGCGTGCTGCGCGGCGGACGGTTCCGCCGCCTCGCCACGCCGGCGCGTGGCGACGGTGGCGCCGAGCAGCACGATGAGGCCAAGGGCAAGTCCGGCGGCCAGGAGCTGGACGCGGTCGGCGACGCGCACGGTTCGCGTGAGCCGCACCAGCTCCAGCCGATGCGCCGCGCCGGCCGACGCCGCGAGCTCGACCAACGGCTCGCGCAGCGGCGGGAGGAGCCGCAGCATCTCGTCCACCGCCGGGGGCGGCATGTCGACCGCGATCGCCGCCGGCAGGTCGAGCGACCGGCCAAGCAGGTCATCGATGCGCGCCTGGAACGCCAGCAGCCGGTCGAGCGTGGCCTCGAAGCGCGGCAGGTCAGCGAACAGCGCCCGCTCCTCGGTGCTCCGCAGTGCCGCGATCCCGGCGATGAACGCCTCGTAACGCTGGCGGAGCACGGCCGGCGGGCCGCCGGCCCGGGTCTCCAGCGCGGTCGCGTGAAGCTGCGCCTGGCCAAGGGCCAGCTGTGTCGTCAGCCGAGGCGCCACGTCCATCGCGCGCAGGATCAGCGGCTGCACCGCGCGATCGCGATACAGGTTGAGGCCGAGGGCCGCGAGCCCGGAGAGCAGCGCCAGGGCGACAAACGCGCCGCGCCACCGCCAGAGGACGTCAGCGAGCGACCGGCGGAGGGGGTTCACGGAATGGACCCGCAGGTCCGGCTCAGGCCGGCTCCGCGCGGATCGCCCGGTCGAGGGTGTCGACGATCCGGTCGACATGCGCCCGCTCGATCGTCAGCGGCGGCGAGAGGGCGACGATGTCGCCGGTGACGCGCACCAGCAGGCCGTCGTCGAAGCAGCGATGGAACACCTTCATCGCGCGCTCGGTGGGCCGCCCCTCGCGCGGGGCGAGCTCGACCCCGCCGATCAGGCCGACGTCGCGCACGTCGATCACGCCCGCGGAGCTGCGCAGCCCGTGCATCGCGTCCTGCCAGTAGGGCTGGAGCCCGCGCACGCGCCCGGCGAGGTCCTCCTCGCGGTGGATGCGGATCGCCGCAATCGCCGCGGCGCAGGCCAGCGGGTGCCCCGAATAGGTATAGCCGTGGAAGAACTCGATCCCGCCCGGCACGCCGTTGACCACGGTGTCGTACACCGCGTCCGTGGTCGCGACCGCGCCCATCGGCACGGCGGCATTCGTCAGTCCCTTGGCCATGGTCAGGATGTCCGGGACGACACCGAAATGCTCGGCGGCGAAGCCCGAGCCCAGGCGCGAGAAGCCGGTGATCACCTCGTCGAAGATCAGCAGGATGCCGTGCTTCGTGCAGAGCTCGCGCAGGCGCCGGAGATAGCCCTTGGGCGGCACCAGCACGCCGGTCGAGCCGGCGACCGGCTCGATGATCACCGCGGCGATCGTGTCGCCGTGCAGCTTCACCAGGTCATCGAGCGCATCGGCGAGATGCGCCCCCCACTCGGGCTCTCCGCGGCTGAACGCCTGGTGCGCGCGCGAATGGGTGTGCGGCAGGTGATCGACGAAGGGGAGCTGGGCGCCGAACTGGCGCCGGTTGGCGACCATGCCGCCCACGCTCATGCCGCCGAAGCCGCAGCCGTGATAGCCGCGCTCGCGGCCGATCAGGCGCACACGCTGGCCCTCACCGCGCGCGCGATGATAGGCGAGCGCCATCTTCAGCGCGGTATCCGCCGCCTCGCTGCCCGAGTTCGTCCAGAACACGCGCTCGATCCCGTCGGGCAGGAACTCGGCGAGCGCGGCCGCCGCCTCGAAGGCGATCGGGTGGCCCATCTGGAAGGTGGGGGCGAAATCCATCTCGTCGGCCTGGCGCTTGATCGCCTCGGCGATCTCGCGCCGGCCATGCCCGGCATTGACGCACCAGAGCCCGGCCGTGCCGTCGAGCACCTCGCGGCCCTCAGGCGTGTAGTAGTGCACGCCCGAGGCGCGCGCGAGCAGGCGCGGGCTCGCCTTGTAGGCACGGTTCGCCGTGTAGGGCATCCAGAAGGCGTCGAGATTGTTGGGGCGGAGCGTGACGTTCATCGGGGGCCCTCCAGACGGGTCGGGGCAAGGTGACATCGGACCAACGGCCCGGCAAGCCGATCAGCCGAAGGCGAGCGCGGCCCTGAGCAGCAGGGCGTCGTTGCCCGGCGCGGCGATCAGCGAGAGGCCGACGGGCAGGCCATCCACCGCGGCGAGCGGCAGGCTCACCTGTGGCACCTGCGCCGAGCCGGCGATGCAGGTGAGCGTGCCCGCGCGGGTGCGCAGCGGCCACATCAGGCGGCGCGGCAGATCGCGCGGCGGCGCCGGGAAGGGCGTGGTCGGCAGCGCGATCACGCCATCCGTGCCGCAGAGCGCGGCGAGACGCGCGGCGTGGCGGCGGCGACGCTCCATCGCCGGGCCGCGCCGGTCGGGCGGGATCGCCGCGCCGCCGGCAAACGCCGCCGCCACCTCCCAGGCGAGCCGCGGGTTCTCCTCATCCAGCCAGGGTGCGAAGGTGTCGTAGGCCTCGCGCGCCTGCAGCGTCTGATGGTTCGCAAACAGCGCCGCAAGCCCCTCGGGCGCGACGTCGATGCGCGCGACCCGCCCCATCGCGGCGGCGATGCGGTCGAGCGGGGCGCGCAGCGCGGCGGCGACCGCGCCGTCGGCGACGGCAAAGGCGTCCTCGGCGATCAGCAACCGCGCCGGCGGATGCTCCGAAGGCGCGTGTCGCAGCAGCACCTCGCCCGCGCGCGCCAAGGTCGCGGCATCGCGCGCGAACCAGCCCACCGTGTCGAACAGCGGCGATTGCGGGATCACGCCGTCCATCGGGATCGCCCCGACCGTCGGCCGCATGCCGTAGAGGCCGCAGAACGAGGCCGGCACGCGCACCGACCCGCCGGTATCGGTGCCGAGGGCGATGTCGGCGAGCCCGCCCGCCACCGCCGCCGCCGAACCGGAGGACGAGCCGCCCGGCACGCGGCCAAGCGCGCGCGGATTGACCGGCACGCCGTAGTGCCGGTTCTCGCCCATCAGGCCGCGGCTCACCTCGTCGGTGATGGTCTTGCCGACCACCGTGGCACCGGCCGCGCGCAGCGCCGCGACCGCCCAGGCATCGGTCTCCGCCGGCCCGCGCCCGCCCGGCCAGTCGGGTGTGGAGCCCGCGGTCGGCGCGCCCTCGACGTCGAACAGGTCCTTCACCGCCAGCGTGAGGCCGGAG
>NZ_JBHYDW010000117.1:10107-14584 GCF_051860475.1 Elioraea sp.
GAGCGGCCCCTCGCCGGTCGGCGCGCGGCGGCAATCCAGTCCGGGAACGAAGGCGCCGAGCGAGTCCTCGGGCAGCGGGATGGCGGACATCGGCGGAGCGTGGCACCGTCCGCCGCGTCGCTCAACGTGGGGACGGGTGGATGGCGGACGGAACGCTCTGGATCGGCACGCGGATGACGTCGTCGTGGTCGCTGCGCGGCTGGCTCGCGGTGCGGCTCGCGGGACTCGATGTCGCGGAGGTGGTGATCGGCCTCGACCAGCCCGACACGGCCGCGCGCATCCGCGCGGTCTCGCCGGGCGGCACCGTGCCGGTGCTGTCCCACAAGGGCGCGCTGGTGTGGGAGAGCATCGCGATCGCGGAGTACTGCGCCGAGATGGCGCCGGGGCTCTGGCCGAGCGAGCCGCGCGGGCGGGCGCACGCGCGCGCGATTGCGGCCGAGATGCATGCCGGCTTCCGCGGGCTCAGGAGCGCGATGTGGATGAACATCGATCCGGCATTCTGCACCAAGGCCGCCGGCAGCCGGCGCACGGCGGAGGCGCTCGCCGACATCGCGCGGATCGAGGCACTCTGGCGCGACACCCGCGCGCGCTTCGGCGACGGCGGCCCCTACCTGTTCGGTGCGGCGTTCACGCTGGCGGATGCGATGTACGCGCCGGTGACGACGCGCTTCACCACCTGGCGGCCGGACCTCGCCGCCGACTCCTGGGCCTATGTCGAGGCGGTGCAGGCGCATCCGCTGATGCGGCGCTGGTTCGCCGAGGCCGCAACCGAGCCTGACGCCTGGAAGACCCCCAAGTACTTCATGGTGCCGGCATGAGCGCGGCTGGCCTCGACCATGTCGGCATCGCCGGGCCGGATCTCGACGCGCTCGGCGCCGCCTACGAACGGCTCGGCTTCCGGCTGACCCCGCGCGCGCAGCACCACGCCCCGGGCCCCGACCTGGTCGTGCGGCCGATCGGCACCGGCAACCGCTGCGCGATGCTGCGCCAGGGCTATCTCGAACTGATCGCGGTGATCGATCCCGCGCTCCCGTCCAACACGCTCGACCGCTTCCTCGCGCGCTACCACGGCCTGCACATCATCGCCTTCGAGATCGACGACCCGGAGGCGGAGCTCGCGCGGCTGCGCGGATCGGGACTGACGATTCCCGGCATCGCATGGCTGGAGCGGCCGATCGATGCCCCCGGTGGGGCCGCGACCGCGCGCTTCGCCCGCGTGCCGATGCCGGACGCTCCCGAGGGCCGCATCCAGCTGATCCGCCACCTCACGCCCGAACTGCTCTGGCAGCCGGACCTGCTGGATCATCCGAACCACGCCGTCGCGCTGGAGGAGGTCGCACTGGTGGTGGTGGATCCGGCCGAGTCGGCGGCACGGTTCGCGCGGCTCGTCGGCGTGGCGGCGACGCCGCTGGCGGAGGGGCTGGTGCTCACCCTGCCGCGCGGACGTGTGCGTTTCACCAGCGCCGACGCCTATCCTGGGGTGGCCACGCCGAGCCTGCCCTTCATCGCCGGCGTGACCCTCGGCACCGACGATGCCGGCGCGGCGATCCGCCGCATCGCCGGCGCGATCGGGCGCGAGACCGCCGGCGGGTTCCTGGTGCCGCCTGAGCGCGCGGGCGGGGCGGCGCTGCTGTTCCGGTGACGGCGCAGGCGGCGATCGCGCGCTCGGTCGCGATCTACTGGGGCGATGCCCGCCGCCGCGCCGCGCTCGACCGGTGGTATCGCCGCTTCGTGCGCCCGGGCCGGCTCGCCTTCGACGTCGGCGCGCATGTCGGCGACCGCACCGCCTGCTTCCGCCGTCTCGGTGCGCGGGTGGTGGCCGTCGAGCCGCAACCGGCGCTCGCACGCTTCCTGCGCCGCCGCTTCGGCAGCGATCCGCGCGTCGCCCTGGCTGCGCAGGCGGTCGGCGCGCGGCCGGGCCGCGTGGTGCTGCACGTGAACGAGGCGAACCCGACCGTCAGCACGGCCTCGTCCGCCTTCCTCGACGCAGCCGCGGGCGCGGCCGGCTGGGAGGGCCAGCGCTGGACCCGCCGCTTCGCCGTGCCAGGAACGACGCTCGCCGCGCTGATCGAGCGCCACGGCGCCCCGGATTTCGTCAAGATCGATGTCGAGGGATTCGAGGCCGAGGTACTGGCGGGGTTGCGCCGGCCGGTCGCCGCACTCTCCTTCGAGTTCACCACCATCCAGCGCGACGTTGCGCATGCGGCGATCGCGCGACTCCTCGCGCTGGGCTACCGGGCGTTCAATGCCTCGCTTGGCGAGAGCCTGCGCTTCGCGCTGCCCGGTGCCGTGAGCGCGCGCACGATCGCCGGCTGGCTCGATGCGCTGCCGGTCGAGGCCAACAGCGGCGACATCTACGCGAGCCTCACGCCGCGCGCGCTTGCGGGCTGAGCAGCGGCGGGAAGGGCGAGTGCGGATCGCGCTCCTCCGGGATCGCGGCGAGTCCCGACCGGACCAGTCGGCGCCCCACCGCCGGATCGGCGGTCACCACGCAGAACGGCACGGCGAGCACGGCACCGGCCAGCAGCGGCAGCGCCCAGAGCAGCGCCGCGCCGCTCGCGGCGGCGAAGCCGGCGAGCAGGCCGGCTCCGGCGAGCGTGTGCCACCAGAGCGCGCGCGCGGCGTCTGCCACCCTCACGCGGCGGTCCTCGCGCGCCTGCGGTGCCCAGCCGACGCGGCGACCGAGGGCCATCGCCGCCATCTCGACCGTCTGGTTCAGGGCCGAGATCGGGAACAGCAGCAGATAGAACACGAACTCGACCGCGACGCCGGCGGCGAGGCGCGCCCCGCCGCCCCAGCGCGGCCGAGCGGCGCGCTTCAGCGTGACCTCGAGCGCCCCGAGCAGCTTGGGCGCGCAGTAGAGACCGACGAACAGCAGGGTCGCGGCGACCCCGGGGCCCGAGGCGACGGCCGCGCGTGGATCGGGATCGAGCGCGTTGACCAGCGAGGCGAGCGTGATCGCGACCAGCACCGGCGACAGCAGGAACAGCAGGATCGCGAGCATGAGCTGGATGCGGCCCATCCACGAGAGCAGCGGCATCCGCAGCAGCGCGAGGTACTGCAGATTGCCCGCCATCCAGCGCACGTCGCGGCGCATGAACTCGAGCAGGGACGGTGGGTTCGCCTCGTAGGAGCCCTGCTCGAGCGGATCGAGCCGCACCTCCCAACCCGCGCCGCGCAGCAGCGTGGCCTCGACCTGGTCGTGGCTCAGGATGCGCGCGCCGTCCGGCAGGGTGGGCAGTTCAGCATGGTCGCGGAACGGCGCGATGCGCAGGATCGCGTTGTGGCCCCAGTAGGGTCCGTCCGGTCCCTGCCACCAGGCAATGCCCGCCGCGTAGCAGCGCATGCCGTGGCGCATGCCGAACTGGAACAGACGCGGGAACGGCGCTGCCGTCGGCCGGGCGACGATCAGCGTCTGCACGAGTGCGGCGCGCGGGTTCTGCGCCATCAGCCGCGCGAGCCGCAGCATGCACTCGGCCGTCATCACGCTGTCGGCGTCGAGCGTGATCATCGCCTCGAAGCCCGCGCTGCGGTTGCGCACGAACTCCATGACGTTGCCGGCCTTGAAGCCCTCGTTGGTGTCGCGCCGGCGATAGGAGAGGCGCTCGGGATGCGCGAGGGTGGCGCGGAAGGCGGTGACGGCACGGATCTCCTCGGCCGCGGCCGCCTCGTCCTGCGTGTCCGACAGCACGAACAGCGCGAAGTGCTCGCCCAGCCCGCGCGCCTCCAGCGCGGCCAGCAGCGGACGGATGCGCGCGAGCACGGCAGCGGTGTCCTCGTTGCGGATGCACACCAGGATCGCGGTGCGCAGCGCGAACGGGGCACGCTCATCCAGCCGTGCCTCCGGCCAGACGACGTGCAGCGGATCGCGTCCGGCCATCAGCACCGCGAACCCGACCATCGCCGAGGCGCCGAGCGTGGCGAGCCACGGGCTCACCGCGGCGGCGAGCAGCCAGATCAGCGCCTCGGCGACGGTCCAGCCGCCGGCACCGAGCGCGCGCCAGAGGAGCGCGAGCGGCAGCGCGCAGCAGGCGAGCACGAGCGCAAGGTAGAGCAGGCGGCGGACCGGCATCGCCGCACCCTCTGACGCGCGAAGATGGCAAGGATCAGGCAGCCGCCCGGCGCGAGATCAGCATCGCCCGCCACGGCATCGGCCCGACCCCCCTGCATCACCGCGATCGCGAGCAAGCTCGCCAAGACCGGGCGCGTCAGGAAGGTCGTCCAGTTGCCCTGGCTGATGGTCAGCGCCTGGCGGAACGCCTGCTCGGCGAGCGAGCCGAGGATCATGGCGATCCTCGCCGGCGCAACCGGGAAGTCGCAGCGCTTCGTCAGCATGCCCGCGCCGACCGCGTCCCTCACGACCAGGCCGATCACGGAGCTCGACACCCCGCAGGGGCCGACTGATACCAAGTCCTTCTGAGCGAGACTCCCAAGGGGGATTCCCCGACGCGGGCGGGATCTGATTCAAGCGGGCGAG
>NZ_JBHYDW010000118.1:0-14205 GCF_051860475.1 Elioraea sp.
TAGACCGCGCTGCCGGTCGTGTCGGTGTGACCCTCGATCCGGAATCGGTACGGGCTCAGATCGGCACTGCTCAGCGCGCGGCCGAGCTCGTCAAGCACGCGGCGCGCCTGCGGAGTCAGCTCGGCCGAGTTCACCGCGAACAGCACGTTCAGCGAGATCGACGGCGCCTGGGCCGCCGGCATGGCCGGGGCAACCGGGGTCACCGGTGCGGCCTGCTGGACCGGCGGCGGTCCCGCCGGCGCGACCGGCGCGGCGGGCGCGACCGGGCGGAGCCCGTCGGGGGCCACCGCGCCCGGGGGCGCGGTGGCCGGGGCCGGCGTCGCCTGGGGCGCAACCGGGCGAATGCCGCGGGTCGCCGGCTGCGCCTGGCCGGGCCGCGGCCGCAGCGCGTCGATGATGTCGGTGGCGGTCGGGTCGCGCGGCTGGGCGGTCGCGGGAGCCTGGGCCAGCAGCAGGACGAGGCTCGCGGCCCCGGCCACGGCCCCCACTCCGGCGATGATCGTGCGTCGCATCTCTACCTCCCCTGGGACAGGTCGCATTCAGGACGTGCCGGTAGTCTAACCCATTGGCGCGTCAGCTTCCACGCCAGCCGGATCCGGACCATGTCAGGCCACCGCGAGCCGACGCCAGAAGCCGAGCCGGTCGTCGAGCACCTTCCGCGCGAGCGTCGCGATCCGGCTGTGGGCCTCCGCCGGCGGCAGTTCCGCGCCCTCGGCGGTCACCTTCTCGCCGCGTGCCCGCACCTCGCCGATGATCCAGTCGGCGACCATGTCCGCGTCCGGCGCGCAGCCCGCCACCAGCGCGGCATGCACCTGAAGCTCGGGTGCATAGGCGGGCAACCCGTTCGCCAGACGCGGACTGGGCAGCACCAGCGGCCCGGTCAGCTCGCCGAAGGCGTAGCGCCGGGCGACGGCCAAGCCCCAGCGCTGCGCCTGCTCCGACGGCTCCGCCCCCGGATTGGCCACGTGGGCTGCCTGGCGCGAGGTGAGCAGCATGGCGATGAGCTCGGCCGGGCTGGTCGGGTGCCCGGCCTCGGCGGCGATGGCGGAAAGTTCGCCCGCCGTGCGCGGCCGCTCGGACAGGGCCGCGAGGATCGGCTCGTAGGCCTCGCGCGAGAGGTTTGCCTTGCCGCCCGGCACCTCGACCTCGAACTCGGGGTCCTCGCCCGGGCGGGCCGCCACCAGCAGGGCCGCCGAGAGCGCGAGATGGCGGCGGACCGCCGAGAGCGGCCGCGGGCCGCGCACGAAGATGTCGTGGCGGAAGGCGCGCTCGAGGCAGAGATCCCGCGCGGTCTCGCGCGCCGGCCCGCTGGGTAGCCGGTCCAGCGCCGCGCGCTGCGCCTCGTCCAGGCACAGGTCGGGGAAGTTCTCGGCGAGCTCCGCCGAGCCGGCGAAGGTGAGCTTGGCCGCACCCAGCGCGGCCGCCACCTCGGTGTGGAACATCGGCCGCCAGTTCTCGTTCAGGTATTCGTGCGCGAGATAGACGGTCGGCATTCTGCGCTCGGGATCGAGGATGCGCTGCGCGAAGGGCGACCGCCTCAGGTGACGTGCCTCCGCCGCATTGAGGTCGCGCGCCGCCTGCATCGCCGCCTCGACGCGCTCGTCGCTCCGCCCCTGGACGGCGGCGCCGACCTCCGCCAGCAGGCGGCGCAAGCCGAGGATCGACTGCCAGCCGGGCAGTGCGTTGTAGCCGACATGCACCACACCGCCCGGCTTCACCTGGCGGGCGAGGAACCGCACCAGCGCCGCGCGCGTCGCGTCCGACACCCAGGCCCAGACGCCGTGCATGGTCACGCAGTCGAACTGCGGCATGTCGGCCGGAGGGGCCTCGGCGAGCTCCGCGAAGTCAGCCTCGAGGTAGCGGACATTGGCGAGCCCCGCCTCCTCGGCGAGCGCCCGCGCGGTCGCGATGTGGCCCGGGTTGAAGTCCACGCCGTAGACGATCGCGCGCGAATTCGACGCGGCGATCGCGCCGGCCGTCATGCCGAGCCCGCAGCCGAGATCGCAGAACGCGAAGTCCTGCTTGGCCATGGCGTGCTCAACCCCGGCGATCGTCAGCGCGAGGTCGAGATGCGCCGGCGCCTGAAGCGGAAAGAACCACGGCAGATAGTCGATGTCCGAAACGTAGCCGCCACTCCAGCCGGTCATGCACCCGCCCTTCGGTTCCCTGTTGCGCCGCGCGCGGCGGCTTCGCCTGCCAGCGCCTCGACTGCGGCCGCACGGAACACCGCCTCGTCGGCCGGCCGCGGATCGTGCCGTTCGCCGATCCAGGTGGTCCAGCCCAGACGCGGCGCCGCCGCCCCCGCGCCGCCCAGCACCAGCCGGGGCACGGCATCCGGGGCAAGCAGCGGGTTGACGGCGAACCCCTTGGTCGGGCCGACATAGCCCCGCACGAGATGCACCAGATCGTTGAGCAGCCGTCCGCCCGGCAGCAGCGAGGCGAAGGTGGCGGCATCAAGCGGGCCGAGCTGGAGCAGGAATGCCGCCTGCGGATTCCAGGCATGGGTGCCGATCGCGGCATCGACGCCGAGCCGGCCATGGGCGCCGGGCGCGAAGCCGGGACCGGGCAGCCGGCTCTGCTCGGAGGGCGGCAGCGCGAGCCAGGCGCCGACGAACTGCACCACGCGCACGGGACGGCCCAGCAGGTCCGAGACCATCGCCTCGATGCGCGCCGCCGAGGCCGGAGCCTGCGCGAACAGCCCGCCGTAGAAGACCGGCACCTCGTCGGGAACCGAGAGCCGGCCGGCGAGACCACGCGTGCCGAGGCCGATCACCGCCTTGAGCGCGACCGTGACCGGGTCGGTCGCGCCCGGCGGCGCAGCCTCGACCAGGCGCGTGTGGCGGTACTTCACCGCGGCGCGGGCATAGAGCGACAGCAGGCGATGGGTGAACAGGTCCAGCAGGTCGGAGAGCGCGGTCGAGCGCGCGCGCTGCGCGGCGAGCGCGATCTCGGTGTAGTGCCGCGGCAAGATGCCGCCCGGGCCGACGAGGCCGAGGAAGCTCACGCCGAGCCGGGGCGGCGCCCCGCCGTCGCCCGGGCGGAACGAGGCGATCTCGGCAGCGGGAAAGGCAAGCGAGAGCACTCCGCCAAGCCGCGCGACCTCGCGCTGCGGCTCGGCGTCGCCGCCGAGCGGGGCGCGCGCCTGGAAGCGGGCGTCGTGCGCCGCGTCCCTCCGTGCCGCCGCCTCGAGCACACGCAGCGCATCCACGAGCGCGAAGCGCCCGGGCTCGCGCGCGAGGCGCTCGGCTACAGCAACTGCTCGGCGCCGGCGCGTGGTGGCCATGTGCGGATCGCGCCCGGCCGCCCGGCGAAGGCGGCGGTGAGACGGACGAAGCTGTTCACGCCCGCATGCAGGGCGAGGAAGCGCTCGATCACCGAAGCGAACAGATAGGCGCCCTGGGCGAAGGCGCGCGGGTCGAGGGTAAGGCGAACGTCGAGCCCACTGACAAAGGCGCCCATCCGCCCGCCCGGCGCGCGCGCGACCCCGGGCTCGGCGGTCACCGAGACGATCCCCTCGATCGCCGCGCGGGTCTCGGCGAGCTCGCGCAGGTCGTAGAGCCGCAGGATCTCGCGCAATGCCTCCGCGCCCTCGGTCCCGCCGGTGACGGAGAGATGGTTGAGTGCGAGATGCGAGACGAGCGCCCAGTGCCCGCCCTCGCGCGCAGTGCGCCGTAGCGTCGGCGTCGGCGCGGTCAGCATCGCCATGGCCGAGACCCCGCCGAGCCCCTCGACGGCGGTGAGCCGGGGCCGCCCGCCGCCGAACGGCAGGCCGGAGGGAAGATCGCGGTTGCAGCAGGTCGCGTCGATCGAGAGGGTGGAGTCCGCCGGCTTGTCGGGATCGAACACCGGATCGGCGAGGGCCACGAACACGTCGGTGCCGTGCAGCGGCGGTGCGGCGGTGCGGCGCGCCGCCTGGTAGCGCGGCGCCGCCGCGTCCACCCCCGCCGGGGCGGAGGGATCGAGCCGGTAGAACGGCCGCCACGTGCGTGGTGGGCTGCCGGGACGGCTCTCGCGCACGGCATCGACCGACCAGACCTCGAGCGCGGTGGGCCGGCGCGCGTCCGGCACGATGCGCAGCTCGGCCGCGGTGCCGTCGAGCGCCAGGGGATCACAGCGGTGCGGGAACAGGTTGACCACCGGCGTGCAGCCGAGGGCGAGCGCCTCCGGCCCAACCAGCCGCTCCAGTTCCGGCAGCGCGCGATCGAGATAGAGGAAGATCTCGAGCCGGTTGCCGCCCGAGACGAGCGTCTTGCCGGCAAGCCCGGCCAGCTCGACGAACAGGAACTTCTCGGGGAAGGCGAAATATTCCGTCAAGAGGCGGAACCCTGCGAAGCCGCGCGCGGGCCAGGGCAGCAGCGCCTCCCCGGGAGCGAAGCCGATCTCGCGCACCGCGCTTGCGGGCAGGATCACCGGGTTGGCATCGTTCGGGCTGTCGGCGAGGGCGACCGAGACGGTGTTGTTCAGCATCAGCTCGTGCAGCGGCAGCGCGACCTGCGGCACGCCGCGCAGGAAGAAGCGCAGCACGTCGATGCCGAGTTTGGCGAAGCTCAGGTCGGCGGCCAGGCAGGTGAGCCCGATGCGGATGCTGCCGACCGCGCCGCGCGCCTGCGGGTTCGCCGGCGCCTGAAGCGGCAGGCCGGAGAGCCGCACCGTGTCGATCGCGATCGGCGCGAGCGAGACGGGATAGGTGGTGCGGAAGCGGCAGCGCTCGCCGCCGATCGGCTCGGTGTCGAGGCTGGTGCCCGCTGGCACGGTGTAGGGTGCGGTCGCGGACGGCAGGCCGGTGAACTGCACGATGGCGGCTGAGGGGATCGGCGCGAGATAGTGCGGATAGAGCACGCCCAGCAGCGCATCGGTGAGCTCGGGGAACTCGTCGTCGAGCTTGTGCCGGACGCGCGCGGTCAGATACGCAAAGGACTCGATCAGCCGCGCGACATGCGGATCGTCGATCGCGTCGGGCGCGAGCCGCAGGCGTCCGGCGATCTTCGGATGGGCGGCAGCAAACTCGGCCGCGAGCCGGCGCACATAGGCGAGCTCGCGATTATAGTAGGGAAGGATGTCGTCGATGTCAGACAGCGTCCGAGCCCTGCACGCGGAAGGCCATGGCGGAGGCGTCGAAGGCGGTGTCGAAGGTGACGTGCTCGGGCTCGGGATCGGCGATCATCAGCGCCTCGATCCGCAGACGCAGCGTCCGGTCGAGGTCGTCCTGGGGCTTCGCGAGCGACACCTTGACGTTGCGCAGCCGCGGCTCGAACGCGCGGATCGCGGTCTCGGTCGCACGGCGGAACGCCTCGCGCCGCTCCTCGGCGGCGAAGTAGCCGGCGGTGAAGTCGGGCACGCCGTAGTGCAGCGGCGAGAGCGCCAGTTCGGCGAGTTCCGGTGCCCAGGAGCGCCAGCGTTGGCGCGCATTCAGCAGCGCCTCGAGGTCGCGCCGGACGGCGCGGCGCAACGCGGCGAGCGTCTCGGCCGGCGAGGGCGGACGATCCTGCGGCCGGTCCGGATCGTCGTCGAGCAGCCGGTCCAGCACCGAGAGCTGGACCCGCGCGGGCCGCTCCCCGGGCCTCAGCATCCTGCGCACACCCAAGTCACCGGATCATGCCGTCTCAGTGTGGTTCAAGAGGCGCCGCCGAAGGTGAGCGTGGTGAGCTCCATCACGCTGCGGCCCTCCTCGCCCACCAGGAACAGGCGCTGGCCGAGGCCGCGCATCGGCGCGCCGTCCCCGCCCGCCCAGTCGGTCGCGCGGCCGAGCCGGATCGGATCGGGCTGGCTCGCCTGGTCGGCGGCGTAGATCGCGGGGATGTAGACGTCGCCGTCCGGGCCGTCGCGCACCGACATGCTGGCGCGCCGCCAGTAGAGGTCTCGCGGCCGCTCGGGGACGTGGAACTCGACCTCCGCGATGCGCTCGGTCGGCACCCAGAAGCATTTGCCGGTGGTGGTCAGCACCTCGAAGAAGCCGGAGCAGAGATCGTCGGCGTCGCGGAAATCGGTGAAGGGCACGGCCCCTTCCGAGCCGGCGGCGGGCGGACGCGCCTCCTCGGCCTCGGCGAGCGCGCGCGCCGCACCGGCGGTGTCGCCGGAGCGGAGTTGAACCAGCGCGGCGAGCATGCGCTTCAGGTGCGGGCTCGGCTCGCCGAGGAACTCGGGAACACGGCCGTCGCTCCAGATCTGCCGCCGCGCCTGCTCGGCGCGCACCAGCTGGCGGAACGCCGCGGCCTGGAGCGCAAGCCCAGGCTCCATCGTGGTGAGCGCGTCCATCAGCGTGTCCGCGCGATCCAGGTTGCCCTGGAACAGCAGGAGCTCGGCCAGCAGCATGCGCGGCCCGGGATCGGACGGCGCTTTGCGCACGGCGGCGTTCGCCGCCGCCACAGCGTCGTCGAGTCTGCCGGCGCGGAACAGCGCGCCCGGGGCGGTCGGATCGGCCGTCTGGCCGGTTGGGTCGGTCATGCCGCGCTCCTCGCCGGTACCTCGGTTACAAGTCGGAACGTTGCCGCGACGTCATCGAGCTGGAACTGCGGCTGCAGGTGGATCGTGCAGCCGTAGTGCCCCGGCCGGCCGGGCAGCTCGCTCACCTGCACCTGGGCCGCCGCGAGCGGATAGCGGGCCATCATCTCGGCACCGGCGCGCGCATTCGCGTTCACGTAGTTCGTGAGCCACCGGCTCAGCATCGTCTCACAGTCCTCGGGCGTTGCGTAGGAGCCGACCTTCTCGCGCCCGAGCATCTTCACGTAGTGGGCGAAGCGGCTGACGCAGAGCATCGAGGAGAGCTGGGCGGAGAGGCGCGCATTGGCGCTCGCCGCCGCGCCGGACTCGCCGGTGTAGGCGCGCGCGACCTGCAGCGAGCGGCACGCGCCGAACGCGGCCTCAAGCGTGGTGCGCAGCCAGGTGAGCGGGACGAAGCCGAGTTCGGAGAGGTCCTGGTCCTGCCGGTCGGTTAGC
This sequence comes from Elioraea sp., assembly GCF_051860475.1. Taxonomy (NCBI): domain Bacteria; kingdom Pseudomonadati; phylum Pseudomonadota; class Alphaproteobacteria; order Acetobacterales; family Elioraeaceae; genus Elioraea; species Elioraea sp. The sequence goes on from NZ_JBHYDW010000118.1 coordinate 6,937, forward strand.
GCGATCTCGGCGGCGAAGCGCGGCCCGATCCCGGCACGGTCGGACGGGAAACGCTCACTCGGCAGACCGGTGACGAGCCCGCCGCCGATCCGGTCGCGATCGGTGCCCTTCACGTCGGCCGGCCAGCCATGGGCTGAGACGGCGCGCGCCACCACCGCGGCGAAGGCAAAGACCGCCCCGACCCATGGCCGGTCCGCCACCGCGGCCGCATCCTCGGCATAGACGAAGCCGTCTGCGCGCGTGCCGTCATTGGCGTGCGCGGTGCGCGCGAGCACCCGCGGCAGTACCACACCGAGGAACCGTGCATCCTCGCGGTCCTGCAGCCCGCGCCAGCGCGCGTAGTCCTGCGTACGGAAGATCGAGGAGAGGTCGCGCACCCCGGAGAGCTCGCCGAAATGCTCGACGCCGAACAGGGTCGCATCGGCGTTCACCACGAAGGGCGCAAAGGCGGCCGCGGCCACGCTCGCCATCGCGCTGAGCGCGGCGACATCGTCGGTCGGATAGTCCGGGCCGCGGCGGTGGCGCACGTGATAGTCGCCGATCAGCAGGCCGAACGGCTCGCCGCCCGGCGTGCCGAACTCGCCCTCGTAGACCTTCTCGAAGATGCGGCTCTGGTCGAACTCGATCGCCCGTTCGAGGTCGCGTACCAGCTCGGCCCAGGGCAGCGTCAGGACCTTGAGCTTGACCCGCGGCAGCGCGCCTGCCTCACCGACCAGCCAGATGAGACCGCGCCAGCCCGCCTCCAGCCGCGCCAAGCGCGGATGGTGCAGGATGGCATCGACCTGGTCGGCGAGCATGGCGTCGAGTGCGGCCACGTCGCGGTCGAGCGCGAGGCGAAGCGCGTCTGGGTCCTCGAGCAGCCGTGCTCCCGCGGCCTGGCCGAACCAGGCAGCAAGCGGCGGCGCCTGGCCGGCGATGAACGCCGCGAGCTGTTCGGCCGCGGCGTCTCCCGCGCGGCCGAACAGCGCTCCGGCCAACACCGCATCGCGCAGCGGGGCGGCCGCACCGATCGGGGAGCCGCCCTCCGTCACGACCGCAGTCCGGTCCCCCGGCTCAGGCCTTCTGCGGGATGCGCGCGACCATGCGCATGGAGGTGGTGAGCTCCTCCATCTGCAGCCACGGCCGCATGTATGCGACCGCGTTGTAGGCACCCGGCTTGCCCGGAATCTCCTTCACCTCGACGCGCGCCTCGCGCAGCGGATAGCGCGCCTTCATCTCCGGTCCCGCGTTCGGGTTGCCGTTGACGTAATTGCCGATCCAGCGGTTCAGCCAGGCCTCGCAGTCGGTCGCCTCCATGAAGCTGCCGATCTTGTCGCGCGCCATCACCTTGAGGAAGTGGGCGAACCGGCTGGTCGCCATGATGTAGGGCAGGCGCGCCGAGATCGCCGCGTTCGCGGTCGCCTCCGGACGGTCATACTTCTTCGGCTTCTGCGCAGTCTGGGCACCGAAGAACACCGCGTAGTCGGTGTTCTTGTAGTGGCAGAGCGGCAGGAAGCCGAGATTCGAGAGCTCGTTCTCGCGCCGGTCGGTGATGCCGATCTCGGTCGGGCACTTGGCATCCGGATCGCCGTCATCCGAGGTGAACACGTGGGTCGGCAGGTTCTCGACCTTGCCGCCGCCCTCGGCGCCGCGGATCGCGGTGCAGAACCCGTATTTGGCGAAGGCGTCGGTGAGCCGCGCGCCCATCACGTAGGCGGCGTTCATCCAGCAGTAGTCGTGATGGCCCATGGCCTGGGCGGCGCCAGCCTCGTTGTACGGCGCCTCCTCGTAGCCGAACTCCTCGATCGGCTTGGTGTTGGCGCCGTAGGGCAGACGTGCGAGCACCCGTGGCATCACGAGGCTTACGAACCGGCTGTCCTCGGTATCGCGGAAGCTGCGCCACTTCATGTACTCGGCGGTGTCGAAGATCTTGGCGAGATCGCGCGGCTTGGAGAGCTCGGTCCAGTCCGAGAAGCCGAACAGGCCCGCCCCCGCGGCCGACAGGAATGGCGCGAAGGACGCGGCCGCGACGTTGCTGACCAGCCGCAGCGTCTCGATATCGTCCGGGTGGTTCGACCACTCGTAGTCGCCGATCAGGGCGCCGTAGGGTTCGCCGCCCGGCGTGCCGAACTCGTTCTCGTAGATCTTCTTGAACAGCTGGCTCTGGTCGAACTCGGTCGCCTTGGTCAGATCGCGATTGAGCTCGCGCTTGGTCGCGTTGAGCACCCGGATCTTCAGGCTGGTGCCCGTCTCGCTGTTCATCACCAGGTAGTTGAGCCCGCGCCAGGTGCCTTCAAGCTTGGTGAAGCCCGGCTGGTGCATGATCTCGGCAAGCTGCGCCGACATCTTGCGGTCGATGGCCTCGATCGCGCGGTTGAAGGTGACCGTGAGGTTCTTGCTGAAGGTGACGGTGCCCTTCAGCGCCTCCTCTGTCAGCGTCTTGATCAACTCCTCGGCACGGTCCTTCTCGGTCTGCTTGGTGGCGGCGATCGCCGCGCCCAGCAGGCTCTCGGTCTCGACCGCAGCGGCGCCGGGTGCGCCGGCGGGGGCGCCTTGTGCCTCGGCCATCGGATCACTCCTCCTTCTTGTCGAGGCCGAGCTCGGCCGACAGCGTCTTCAGCTTCTCCTCGTTCTGCAGGACCTGCTCGAGCAGACCCTCCAGTTCCTCGGAACGATCCACCTTGCTCATGAGATCGCGCAGCTTGTTGCGCGTCTCGAGCAGGGCCTTCAGCGCCGGCACCTGCTCGACGATCCGACCGGGATCGAAATCGTCGATGCTGTTGAACTTCAGGTTCACGCCCATCTGGCTGCCGTCATCGGCCAGCTTGTTGTCGACCTTCAGGTTGAGGCCGACATTCATCCGCGCCATCACGTCGTTGAAATTGTCGCGGTCGATCTGGACGAACTTGCGTTCGCTCATCGGGCGCAGCGGCTGGGTCGGGTCGCCAGAAAAATCACCCAGCACGCCGACGACGAAGGGCAGCTCGCGCAGGATCGCCGCACCTTCCGTCTCGACCTCGTAAGTGATGTGCACACGCGGCCGACGGACGCGCGTCAGCTTCTCATGAACGCTCGCCATGCGCGCCTCTCCTCCTTCGACATGGACACGAACGACGGGCCGCGTCGGCCCTTCCGCCGTACGGCAACCCGGTACAACCAAGACGATACGGCCGTCGCAACCGCCGGGTCAACACGATCCCGACGCGGCACGACTTTCAAGTGACGCGCATCACTCGGACGGCGGCGGCGGACGGATGCCGAGCGCGGTGAGGAAAGCCTGACGGGCGGTCTCATCCTGCAGCGTCTCCTGGAGCAGCTCGGGCAGTGTCATGCGCCCGCGGCGCACTGCCTCCTCGAGCGTGTAGGAAAGCGGCGAGTGCGGCTCGACCTTGCGGAACCAGCGCGCCACCCCGTCGAGCAGCTTGAGCGCATCCTCCCGGCTGCCGATCTCGCCCGGCCGGGCCGGCCCCTGCGCGCGCGGCGCGGCCGGCTGGCCCGCCTCGCCCGGCGCGGCCGCTTCCGCCTCGCCAGCCCCCGCCGCCTCGCCCTCCCCAGGCGCGTTCGTGCCGGCGAAACGCAGCGCCGCCGCCAGCGCCGCCTCGAGCAGCCCGCGCACCGCCGAGGTGGGCGGGGAGTCCCGTCCGGCCTTCGCGTCCAGCGCCTCGCCGAGCGCCTGCCAGGCGGCAAGCGCGTCGCGGATCGCCGGAATCAGCGCGGCCCAGTGTTCGCGCGGCATCATCGCCGCGCCCTTCTCGACCGCGTCGAGGGAGAGCGCGCCCGCGTCGACGCGCGCCCGGCGCCGTTCCTCCTCCAGGGCCTGCAGCGCGTCCGCCTGCTCGATCTGCCAGAGGGCGATCGGACTGCCCTGCACGTCGCGCAGCAGCGGAACCTTGCGGATCGGCTGGGACAGCGTGCCGTCGCCGCCGTCGCCGTTCAGCCCCGCCACGGCTGCGACCGTGGTCGCGAGCCCATCCTCGTCCGGGCGCGGATACAGCCCGTCCCAGAACCTCTCCACCAGGCTCTGCATCACCTTCACGCCGGCCGCCAGCCCTTCGAACTCGTGGTGGCGCACCAGCGCCTCGGTGTACCAGGCCGCCACTTCCAGGTCCTTGGACTGGCTCTCCAGCGCCTTGGCCGCGAGCTCCTCGATGACGCGCCACTGCGGCGGCGCCGCGGTTTCCTCAGGGTTGGCGTCCATCGCCCGCTCGGCGGCGCGCGCCTCGGCGCGGGCATCGCGCAGCCGGTAGTAGGTGGAGCTGGGCGCGAAATCCTGCCGCAGGTCCACGCCGGCGGGGTTCTCGCCTTCGATCGGCTGAAGGAACCGTGCGAGATCAAAACCGTCGAGCGCCACACCTGCCTCCTTCGGTCGCGGCACGGGACCGCGGCTGACATCACGCCGGCGCTGGACAACCGGCGGGCGAGAAACCTACTGTGATCCGCGCCAGGGCGAAACGGAAGCGGAGGGAACCACGTGGCGGCGATCGACCTCAAGGCCCTGGTGGGTCGCCTGAACGACTACTGCCGGCGGCAACTGGAGGCGGCGGCAGGACTGACGCTCTCGCGTACGCATTACAATATCGAGATCGAGCACTGGCTGCTCAAGCTCGCCGATGCCGCCGACAGCGACCTCGGCTACATCTTCCGGACCTACGACGTCGATCCGGGTCGGTTCACCACCGACCTGACCCGCGTGCTGGACAAGCTCAAGACCGGCAACAGCCGGGCACCCGCGATCTCGCCGAACGTGGTCGAGCTGATGAAGCAGGCCTGGCTGCTCGCCAGCCTCGAGCAGAACGCGGGCCGGATGCGCTCGGGCCATCTGCTGCTGGCCCTGCTGGTGGACGAGGACCTCGCCCGCATCGCCCACGAGGCTTCGCCCCAGTTCGCCAAGATCAACTCGGCGATGCTGAAGCGCGACCTCGCCTCGATCACCCGCGACAGTGCCGAGGCCAAGACCGCGATCCAGATGGCCGAGGCCGGCGCAGCGCCGGGGCCCGACGGTGCGCCGTCGGCACGGCCCGCCTCTACCGCGGCGCTCGATCAGTTCACGATCGACCTCACCGCCCGGGCCAAGGCCGGCAAGATCGACCCGATCCTTGGCCGCGACACCGAGATCCGCCAGGTGATCGACATCCTGACGCGTCGGCGGCAGAACAATCCGATCCTCACCGGCGAGGCCGGCGTGGGCAAGACCGCGGTGGTGGAGGGCTTCGCCGACCGGATCGCCAAGGGCGACGTGCCCGACGCGCTGAAGGACGTGACCATCCGCACGCTCGATCTCGGCCTGCTCCAGGCGGGTGCCGGGGTGAAGGGCGAGTTCGAGAACCGGCTCAAGTCGGTGATCGAGGAAGTGCAGGCATCGCCCAAGCCGATCATCATGTTCATCGACGAGGCGCATACCCTGATCGGCGCCGGCGGCTCGGCCGGACAGGGTGATGCGGCGAACCTGCTGAAGCCCGCGCTCGCGCGCGGTGAGCTGCGCACGATCGCCGCGACCACCTGGGCCGAGTACAAGAAGTACTTCGAGAAGGACGCCGCCCTGACCCGCCGCTTCCAGGTGGTGCGGGTCGAGGAGCCGGCCGAGCCGGTGGCGGTGGCGATGATCCGCGGCCTCGTCGGCATCCTCGAGAAGCACCACAAGGTGCGCATCCTGGACGAGGCTGTGGAATCGGCGGTCAAGCTCTCCGCGCGCTACATCCCCTCGCGCCAGAACCCCGACAAGGGCGTCTCGCTGATCGACACCGCCTGCGCGCGCGTGGCGATGAGCCAGGCGGCGATCCCGGCATCGATCGAGGAGAAGCAGCGCCGGCTCGCGCTGATCGACACCGAGGTCGAGATCCTCGACCGCGAGATGGCGGCCGGCGCGGATCACGGCGCGCGCAAGGGCGAGTTGCTGGAAGAGCGTCAGAAGGTCGCCGAGGCGCTTGCCGCGCTGGAAGCGCGCTGGGAGCAGGAGAAGGCCCTGGTCGCGGAGATGCAGGAGATCCGCGCCAGGATCGAGAGCAAGGAGGATACCGACGACAAGGACGCGCTGCGCGCCAGGCTGACCGAGCTCAGCGACCGGCTGCGCGCGCTGCAGGGCGAGCACCCGCTCATCCATCCGGTGGTCGACAGCAACGCGATCGCCGAGATCGTCGAGTCCTGGACCGGCATCCCGGCCGGCCGGATGCAGTCCGACGAGATCCGCACCATCCTGGCGCTGAAGGACAGGATGGAGGAGCGGATCGTCGGCCAGTCGCAGGCGCTGGAGGCGATCGCGCAGGCGGTCCGCACGTCGCGCGCCAAGCTGTCCGATCCGCGCAAGCCGCTTGGCGTGTTCCTGATGGTGGGCACCTCGGGTACCGGCAAGACCGAGACAGCGCTCACGCTGGCAGACCTGCTCTACGGTGGTGAGCAGAACCTCACCGTGATCAACATGAGCGAGTTCAAGGAGGAGCATAAGGTCTCGCTCCTGATGGGTTCGCCCCCCGGCTATGTCGGCTATGGCGAAGGCGGGGTGCTGACCGAGGCGGTGCGCCGGCGCCCCTATTCCGTGGTGCTGCTCGACGAGATGGAGAAGGCACACCCGGGCGTGCAGGACATCTTCTACCAGGTGTTCGACAAGGGGAACATGAAGGACGGCGAGGGCCGCGACATCGACTTCAAGAACACCATCATCATCATGACCTCGAACGCCGGCACGGACGCGATCGCGAAGATCTGCGCGGACCCCGAAACGATGCCCGATCCTGGCGGGCTCGCGGATGCGATCAGGCCGGAGCTGCTCAAGGTGTTCAAGCCCGCCTTCCTCGGCCGCGTGACGATGGTGCCGTATTTCCCCCTTTCGGAATCGGTGCTGCGCCAGATCGTTGTACTTCAGCTGGGGCGGATCCGGAAACGTCTGACCGAGAACTACCGCGCGCGCTTCAGCTGGGATGACGCCCTGGTGGAGACCATTGCGGCGCGCTGCAAGCACAGCGAAACCGGCGCGCGGAACGTGGAGAACATCCTGTCGCGAACCATGCTGCCCGAGATGTCGGCCGAGATTCTCGAGCGCCTGGCGGATGGGAAGACCATTGCAACCGCCCACGTGGTGCTGGATTCCGACGGCGGGTTCCGTTACGCTATCAACTGAGGCGGGTGATGCCGGGAGGGCTGTACCCGGACCTTGCCGCTGTGCGCACGCCACGGACTGAGAAAGGAAGGGTCTCATGGCCATCTACATGAAGTACGACGGCATCGACGGGAACGTCACCGCCAAGGGCTACGAGAAATGGATCGAACTGAACTCGTTCCAGGTCGGTTCGGGCC
>NZ_JBHYDW010000119.1:0-14012 GCF_051860475.1 Elioraea sp.
CGTCAGCTCCGCCTGCATCACCAGCTTGAGCTGGGCATCGAGCGCGCCGAACGGCTCGTCCATCAGCAGGGTCGGCGGGTCGTAGGCGAGCACCTGGGCCAGGGCGACGCGCTTGCGCATGCCGCCCGAGAGCTCGACCGGGAAGTGCCGGCGGAACTGCTCGAGCTTGACCATCTCCAGCATGCGATCGACGCGCGCTGCCGCCTCCGGCCTCGCCACGCCCTGAAGCTCCAGCGGCAGGCCGATATTGTCCTCGGCCGTGCGCCAGGGCAGCAGGCTGTCCACCTGGGTCATGTAGCCGACGCGGCGGTTGACCCCGTGCACAACGCGGCCGTCATGCACGATCCGCCCTTCGCTCGCCGGGATGATCCCGGCGATCATGTTCAGCATCGTGGACTTGCCGCAGCCCGACGGGCCGAGGAAGGCGACGAAGGCGCCGTCCTCGATCGTCAGCGTCACCGGGGCGAGCGCCTCGATCTCGCGGCCGCGGCGCAGGTAGCGCTTGGCGGCGCCCTCGATCTCGATCGCCATGCCGCGTGACCCGGCGGCGCTCAGGCCCGCATCGCTGCCTCGACGAATGTCAGGTCCCAGGCATCGCCGAAGCCGTAGCCGTCGGGCGGCGCCGGCTGGTTGGTCAGCCGCAGCTCCTCCTTGAGGAACTCCATGTTCAGCTCGAAATGGCGCCGCGTCGGCACCGGGGTCGCCATGTAGATGTCGATGTTGTTCGTGAAACTGGTCTCGAACAGCTGGTCCTCCATGCCGGTGAACCACTCCTTCGACCACGCCTTGAAGTCGGCTGGCGTCTTCCTGATGGCATCGAGCGCCATCGCCACGCCCTTGCAATAGGCGGTGAGCAGTTCGCCCTTCTCGCGCAGCGTCCGTTCGGTGACGGAGGCGGTGATGTAGAGGTAGTCGGCGAGCGCCGGCGGCGGGTTGGTCGCCATGTTGAACATGTAGACGGCGCCGAAGCGCTGCACCGCAAGGTCCGAGGTCGGCGAGGAGAGGCAGAACCCGTCGAGCTGGTTGTTCTGCATCGCCGCCAGCATCGCAGGGCCGCCGCCGCGCACCGGCACGAGTTGCGCCTCGCGGTCGGGGTCGAGCCCGCCGAGCCGCATCACGTAGCGGATCAGCTGATCGGGTCCGGCGCCGACACCGGTGGTGCCGAGCCGGAGCCCTCTGAGCGCGCGGCCCTTCGCGGCCGGATCGGAGGCCTCGGTCACGCCCGCGCGATCGGCATGCTCCTTCTTGATGACGATGTTCGAGGCGTACTTGTTCACCATGCCGCAGATCATCTTCACCGGCTGACGGCGGATCTGCACGCGCATGTTCTGGGTCGGCGCGCCGAGCAGGATGTCGGTGGCACCGGCCAGCAGCGCGTCCTGGTTCACGCCGCGCTCGGTCGCGGCCATGCGGACCCGGAGCCCCGCCTTCTCGAACATCCCGCGCCCGCCGGCGTAGTCCTCGGCTGCCCAGAGCCACGACTTCGAGGTGGCGCGCAACGTGCTGAGCTCAGCGGTCTGCGCGCGCGCCGCCGGCGCGAACAGCAGCGCCGAGGCGGCCCCCTGCATCGCCGCGACACCACCGAGGGCAAGGCTCGCGCGCAGCACCGCGCGGCGCGACCCGGTTCCATCCAGCGTCCTGTCCATCTCCGGCTCCCGTTCCTGTTCACGTGTCTTGCGCAACCACCGATGCGGCCAGCGCATCCGTGGGCGGGTTGTCCCGGCACGGTAGTGCAGGCATCCTGACCCGGCAAGGCGGCGTCGCCGTTGCAGAACCGGAAGAACAACGCGCGAGCGCATGCACGCGACCCCCACGCACGCGGCCCCCACGCACGCGGCCCCCAGGCACGCAACCGATGTCGTCATGCTCGGAGTCCTGTGGCAGCGCCTCACCGGGCTGATGGACGAGGTCGCGCAGGCTTTCGTGCGCACGAGCTTCAGCGCCGTGGTGCGCGAGAACTGGGATCTGGCGGTGTCGCTGATGGATGCGCGGGCGCGCCAGTTCGCGCAGTCCTCGCGCTCGATCCCCTCCTTCCTCGGCACCATGCCGCGCACCTTGCGCGCGATGCTGGAGCGCATCCCGGCCGATGCGCTGAGGCCGGGCGACGTGCTGATCAGCAACGATCCGTGGCTGGGCACGGGTCACCTGAACGACATCACGCTCGCCCGCCCGATCTTCCGCGCGGGCCGGCTGATCGCCTTCGTCGGCGGCACCTTCCACTGCGTCGATATCGGCGGCGCGCCGCGCCCGGATGCGCGCGACGTGCACGAGGAGGGACTGACCATCCCGGTCTGCCGCATCGTCAAGGCCGGCGTGGAGGACGAGGAGATCATCGCCTTCCTGCGCGAGAATGTTCGCGAGCCGGACGAGGCGATGGGCGACATCCGGGCGATGTTCGCCGCCTTCGCGGTGGCGGAACGCCGCCTGCTGGGCATCCTCGACCAGGAGGCGGTGGACGAGCTCGAGCCGGTCGTCGAGGCGATCCTCGCGCGCACGGAGCGCAGCATGCGGGCGGCGCTGGCAGCGGCGCCGGACGGCGTGGTCGAGGACGAGACGGTCGCGGACGGGTTCGACGCCCCGTTGCCGATCCGCTGCCGGATCGAGAAGCGCGGCGAGACGATCGCGCTCGACTTCGCCGGCACCGCGCCGCAGGTGCCGCATCCGGTGAACTCGCCGTTCGGGTTCAGCAGCGCCTACGCCGCCTATGCGGTGAAGTGCGCCTTCGATCCGCGCGCGCCGAACAACGACGGCGGGCTCCGGCCGATCATCATCACCGCGCCCGAGGGGTGCCTGGTGAACCCGCGCCGCCCGGCGCCGGTGTGGGGGCGGCATCTCTCGGGCCACTACCTGCCCTTCGTCGTGCTCGGCGCGCTCGCGAAGCTGGTGCCCGAGCACGTCGCGGCCGAGGCGGGCGCGCCCGCCTGGAACGTCTATCTCCGCGGCCATGACCGCGCCGGGCGGCGCTTCGTGAAGATGTACTTCATGAGCGGCGGGCATGGCGCGCGCGCCGCGAGCGACGGCCCGTCGGTGCTGTCCTTTCCCACCAATGTCGCCAACACGCCGGCCGAGCAGTTCGAGAACGATGTGCCGCTGCTGGTGGTCGAGCGACGCCTCATCGCGGACAGCGGCGGTGCCGGACGGAGGCGCGGCGGGCTTGGCCAGCGCATCGCGTTCCGCAACATCGGCGACCAGCCGATGACCTTCATGTTCCGCCACGAGCGCGTGCTGCATCCGCCGCGCGGGCTGCTCGGCGGCGGCGCGGGCGCGCGCGGCCGCGATCTGCTCGACGGCGCGCCGATCCCGGCCAAGACCGCGGGCCGGCTCGATCCCGGCAGCACGCTCGCCTTCGAGACTCCGGGCGGCGGCGGGTTCGGTCCGCCCGCGGAGCGCGACCCGGCCGCGCATGCGGCGGATCTCGCCGAGGGCCTGGTCTCGGGATCGGCACCGTGAGCGCTGCCCGGCTGCGCCTCGGCGTCGATATCGGCGGCACCTTCACCGACCTCGTGCTTGCGGACCCCGAGACCGGCGCGCAGTGGAACGGCAAGGTGCTGACCACGCCGGCCGATCCGTCCGAGGGCGTGCTCACGGGCATCCGCGAGGTGACGGCGCTCGCCGGCGTGGCGCCCGCGGCGATCGCGCAGGTGATCCATGGCACCACGCTGGTCGCCAACGCGATCATCGAGCGCAAGGGCGTGCGCACCGGCTTCGTCGCCACCGCCGGATTCCGCGATGTGCTGGTGATGGCGCGCGAGTGGCGCTGGGACATCTACGACCTGAATATTACGCTCGCCCCGCCGCTCGTGCCGCGGTCGCGCTCCGTCGAGGTGACCGAACGTCTTGCGGCCGACGGATCGGTGCTCACGCCGTTCGATCCCGCCTCGGCCGAGGCGGCGGTGCGGGCGCTCGCGGCGTCGGGCGTCGAGGCGGTCGCGGTGACGTTCCTGCACGCGTTCCGCAACCCGGCGCACGAGCAGGCGATGGCGGCGATCCTCGCGCGCCACCTGCCCGACACGGCCGTTTCGCTCTCGAGCGAGGTGGCGCCCGCGCTCGGCGAGTACGAGCGCGCCACCACCACGGTCGCCAACGCCTATGTCCAGCCGGTGTTCCGCCGCTACCTGGCACGGCTCGCCGAGGGGCTGCGCGCGATGGGCATCCCGAGCGGGCTGCTGCTGATGCAGTCGGACGGCGGCACGATCCATCAGGCGGCGGCGATCCGCCATCCGGTACGCTTGGCGCAGTCGGGCCCGGCCGGCGGGGCGCAGGCGACCGCGCTCGCCGGCGCGGCGGTCGGCGCGCGCGACGTGCTCGCCTTCGACATGGGCGGCACGACGGCGAAGGCCTGCCTGATCCCCGACGGCGAGCCCGCGCGCAGCCCGGTGTTGGAGGTTGCGCGGATCGCCCGTTTCCGCCCCGGCAGCGGCCTGCCGCTGCTGGTGTCCGCGATCGACATGATCGAGATCGGCGCGGGCGGCGGCTCGATCGCGCGCGTCAACGCGCTCGGCATGATCGAGGTCGGGCCGGAGAGCGCCTCGGCCGATCCGGGGCCCGCCTGCTACGGACGCGGCGGGACGCAGCCGACCGTGACCGATGCGGACCTGCTGCTCGGCCATCTCGACGCCGCGAGCTTTCTCGGCGGCACGATGCGGCTCGACCGCGCGGCCGCCGAGGCGGCGATCCGGCGTGCGGTGGCAGAGCCGCTCGGGCTCACGGCGACCGAGGCCGCGCTCGGCATCCGCGCCACCGTGGACGAGAGCATGGCGCAGGCTGCGTCGATCCACGCGATCGAAAAGGGCGTGCGCGTCGCCGACTATGCGATGGTGGCGATCGGCGGTGCGGGCCCGGTGCATGCCTGCGATGTCGCGCGCCGGCTCGGCATGCGCCGCGTGATCTGCCCGGCGGGCGCGGGCGTGGCCTCGGCGTTCGGCTTCCTCGCGAGCCCCGCTGCCTTCGCGGCCGCGCGCACGCGGATCGTGCCGTTGCCCGGCATGACCGGAGACGAGGCCGCGGCGATGCTCGACGCCCTTGCCGCCGAGGCGCTCGGCAACCTCGCCGAAGCGGGGGTGGATCGTTCCGTGGCGGTGCTCGAATGCTCCGCCGAGCTGCGCTATCGCGGCCAGGGGCACGCGATCGAGGTGACGCTGCCCGACCCGCGCGCCGGCAGCTGGGCGGCGCGCACCCGCGCGGCGTTCGAGACGCGCTACCGGACGCTCTACGACCGGATCGAACCCGCGGGCGAGGTCGAGTGCGTCACCTGGCGCGTGGTCGCGCGCGGGCCGCGTCCGACGATGCACGCCGCACCGGTTGCCGCGACGCCGAGCGCCAGCGCGGCGAAGGGCACACGCCCGGTGTTCTGCACGCGCACCCGCGCCTTCCGTGACGCGGCCGTGTACGACCGCTATCGTCTCGTCCCGGGGCTCCGCATCGCCGGGCCCGCGGTGGTCGAGGAGCGTGAGAGCACGGCCGTGGTTCCTGCCGACGCAACCGCCTGGACGGAGGCAGGCCATCTGGTGATCGAATGCGCGGACGAGGGAGGAACGACGTGACGGTCCAGGCGAAGACGGCGGTCGCCGCGCGCACCGCGGCGGACGTGCTGGCTGATGCGTTGGCGCAGCTCGGCGTCAGCCGGATCTTCGGCGTGCCCGGCGGCGGATCGAGCCTTGACCTGATCGAGGCGGCCGCGCGTGCCGGCATCCCGTTCACGCTCGCGCGCCACGAGGGTTCGGCGGCGATGATGGCAACCGCCAGCGCCGAGGTAACGGGCCGTCCGGGTGCCGTGCTGGTGACGAAAGGACCTGGCCTCGCCAATGCGGCGAACGGCATCGCCAATGCCTCGCTCGAGCGCGCGCCCGTGCTGCTCGTGACCGACGGGTTCACCCCGACCCAGGCGGGCTACGTGACGCACCAGGTGTTCGACCAGGCCGCGTTCATGGCGCCGCTGGTGCGCGGCTACGCGGTGACGAGCGGGCCCGATCTCGGCGCGCGCCTCGCCGAACTGGTCGCGGCGATGCACGGCCCGTGTCGCGGACCGGCCGTGCTGGAGATGACCGGCGAGGCCGCCAGGCGCCTCGCCGACACGGTCACACTCGTGACGCCGATCGGCGGGACCGCGCCCGATCCCGAGGCACTCGCTTCGGCGGCGGCGCTGCTGCGCGATGCGCAACGACCCGTCATCGTCGCGGGGCTCGAGGCACGCGACGATGCGGCGTCGGTGCGCGCGCTCGCCCGCGCGCTCGGCGCGCCGGTGCTGGTCACCTACAAGGCCAAGGGTGTGGTCAGCGATGACGATCCGCTGTTCGGCGGCATCTTCACCGGCGGCGCGGCCGAGGCGGGCGTCGTCGATCAGGCCGACCTGATCCTGCTCGCCGGCCTCGATCCGGTCGAGCTGATCCTGCAGCCCTGGCGCTACCGCGTGCCGGTGGTGGATGTCGCGCGGTTCCGCCGACCGGTGCACTACGCCGAGCCTGCGGTCGTGATCGAGGGCGCGATCGGTGCGGCACTGGACGCGCTCGCGGCGCGGGCCAGCGCGACACGCTGGTCGGCCGGGGCGATCGCCGAGGCGCGCAAGGCTTGGCTCGGCACGCTCGCCAATCCCGGAGCAGGTGATCGCATCGGGCCTGAGCGCGTCGTCACGCTGGCCGCCGAGGCCTGCGCGCGTGCGGAGCTGCATCCGCGCGTGGCGGTCGACGCGGGCGCGCACATGTTCAGCGCCACCAGCTTCTGGCCGTGCCGGGAGCCGAACGACCTGCTGATCTCGAACGGCCTCGCCTCGATGGGCTTCGCGCTGCCGGCGGCGATCGCCGCCGCGCTCGCCGAGCCCGAGCGGCGCGCGCTCGCCTTCACCGGCGACGGCGGACTGCTGATGTGCCTCGGCGAGCTCGCCACCGCGGCGTCTGCCGGCGCGCGGATCGTCGTGATCGTGTTCAACGACGGCTCGCTCAGCCTGATCGACCTGAAGAAGGGCCGCCGCGCCCTGCCGCACGGCAGCGTCGGCTGGGCGCATCCCGGCTTCGCCGAGGTCGCGCGCGGCCTGGGCTGCGCCGGGTTCACCGTGGCGACGGTGGCGGCGTACCGCGCCGCGCTCGACGCCGCGCTGGCGGTACCCGGCCCGGCGGTGATCGACGTGCGGATCGATGCGGCGGGGTATCCCGAGCAGCTCCGGGCCGCGCGCGGATGACACCCTCACCCCTGCCCCCCGGCACCTCGGTCCGGCTCGGCGCGATCGTGCCGCCGGCGAATCCGGCCGCCGAGCCCGAGCTGCACGCGCTGACCGGCGCCGCCGCCGTGCTGCACATCGCGCGGCTGCCGGTGCTGGCGGGCGACCTGCGCGCGCGCTGCGAGGGCTACGGCGCGACCTACCCCGAGGCCGTGCGCGCGTTCGGCGAGCTCGATCTCGCCGCGATCGGCATCGCGTTCATGAGCGCGACCTACCGCGACGGGCCTGAGGCGGATGCGGCGCTCTGCCGGCGTCTCTCCGAGGCGGCCGGGTGTCCCGTCGCGACCGCGAGCCTCGCCGTGACCGAGGCGCTGCGTGCGCTGGGTGCGCGGCGCATCGCGCTCGTCTCGCCCTATCCCGACTGGCTGACCGAGTGGTCGCGCGGGTACTGGCGCGAGGGCGGGTTCGAGGTCGCGGCGCTGACGACGATGGGTGACGTGTTCCGCGCCTACGACGCAAGCGAGGACGAACTCGCCGGCGCGATCGCGGCGGTCGGTGCGACGGCGGCGGATGCGGTGCTGCTCACCGGCACGGGCGCCTACACGCTCGGCGCCCTGGCGCGGGTCGGCGACACGCACAGCCGCTGCTACCTGACCTCGAATCTCTGCCTCGCCTGGTGGCTGATGCGCAGCGCAGGACTGCCCCAGGCACCGCTGCTTGCGTCGCTGAACCCGGCCCTCGCGGCGACGCGCGGCTGATCGCGCCAGGGCCCGACGCGATGGCGAACGACCCCGATCCCGCCGACGGTGCGGCGATCCTCGCCGAGGTCGAGGCGAAGCGCGGCTACACGCTTCCGTATCACCGCATGTTCGCGGCGCACGCGCCGGGGCTGCTGCGCGACTACGACCGCTTCTACGAGAGCCTGACCCTCGTGCCGCGCGTGCTGACGCCACGCGAGCGCGAGACCGTCTGGGCCGGGCTGCTTGCCGCGGCGCGCGAGG
Organism: Elioraea sp.; assembly: GCF_051860475.1. Taxonomy (NCBI): domain Bacteria; kingdom Pseudomonadati; phylum Pseudomonadota; class Alphaproteobacteria; order Acetobacterales; family Elioraeaceae; genus Elioraea; species Elioraea sp. The sequence continues at coordinate 8,155 of NZ_JBHYDW010000119.1, forward strand.
TGCACGGCTTCATCCACATGCGGCGCGCGGTCGCGGCCGGGCTGAGCGGCGACGACGTCGCGCGTGCCGTGGCGATCGCGGCCGTGACGGAGGGACTCGCGGTGCTGGGCTTCGCCGGCGCGCACTGGTCGCGCTGGGCCCTGCCGGCCGCCCTGAAGGCGCAGTATCTCGCCGCGTTCGACACGGTGCGCGGCGCGCTCGAGCCCAGGCTCGCGCATCTCGTCGCCGCAACCTGCCAGGCCGCGCGTCGCCACCGCGAGGGCATGATCCTGCATCTCGCGGAGAGCTGCGCCGCCGGCGCGACCGCGCCGCAGATCTGCGAGGCGCTCTCCTATCTGCTGCTGCCCTGCGGCGGCAACACGCTGATCGAGGCGGTCGGGTTCTGGGAGGAGGCGGCGCGGGACGGCGTGCTGCCGCCGCCCTACTGACGCCCCGCTTCCTCCCGACCGGCCACCGCCTCGTCGAACCCTCCCTGGCCCTGGAGGCGCGCCCAGGCCGCGAACGCCGACGACGGCCGCACCGTGCCCGCACGGATCAGGTCGAGCCAGACCTTCGCGGCCTCGACGAACCGGGGCACGCTGCCCGGGAACATCATGATCGTCAGCGCCTCGGCGAGCTCCGGCTCCGGCACGTCGATCGCGTAGGCGAACGTGATCGCGCGCGCCAGCAGGGCATGGTCGCCGCGCGCGGCATGCACCGCGGCGACCGCTGGGATCGCGATGCGCGGCGGCACCGCGCCGGCATTGATCGTCAGATCGGTGCGGTAGCGCTCCGCGATCACGACGTCCGGCAGGTGCTGCGCCCAGTGATCGGCGATGAACGCGTAGGCCCGCGCCCCGACCGCCCAGGCGGTGAGCCGGATCGCCGCGGCGATCTCCTCGGCCGTGCCGCCGCCCTGGCGGAACTTCGCGATATGGTGGCTCGCGATCGCCTCATCGGTCGCGATCAGGACGCACAGCCAGACGAACTCGCGCGCGCGCTCGTCGAGCACCTTCCTGTCGAGCGCAAGCGCGGTGTAGAGCGCGTCGTAGCGCGCCAGCATCTCCTCGGAGATCGCCGCGAGCAGTCCGTGATGCGCCAGCAGGTAGCCGCGCTTGTCCTTCACCGCTTGCAGCCGTGCGGCCAGCATCCGATCATCGCTCTCCATGGCCATCTCCCCTGACTCCGCGCGGTCCGATGCCGCCCGGTGCGATCTTGCGGGATTGGCCCTTCTTGTCACGGGGGCCGGATCGGGGATCGGACGCGCGCTGGTGTCGCTCGCGCTCGACGACGGCGCCCGTGTGGTCGGGGTCGCGCGCGATGCCGCCGAGGCGACATCGCTGTCCGGGCTGCTGCCCGATGACCATGTGCTGGTGCGCGACCTGTCGCAGGGCGGCGCCGAGGGGGTCGTCAGCGCGGCCGTGGCTGGGCTCGGCCGCCTGGACGCGCTCGCCGCGGTGGCCGGCGTGTTCGAGCGTCGCGCCGGCCTGAAGAGCGCGCGGTCCGACCTCGATCGCGTCCTGGACGTCAATCTCGGCGCGACCTTCGTGCTGGCGCGCGATGCGGGGCGGATCATGGCTCAGGCGGGCCGGGGCGCGATCGTGCTCGTCACGAGCCAGATCGGCCTGGTCGGCCACCCTGAGGCCGCCGCCTATGCGGCGTCCAAGGCCGGGGTGAACGGCCTGGTGAAGGCGCTCGCGGTTGAGCTCGCGCCGCGCTCCGTGCGCGTGAACGCGGTCGCGCCCGGGCCGATCGCGACGCGGATGACCGAGGCCGCGCGCAGCGACCCGGAGCAGCGCGCGCGCATGCTTGCCGCGATCCCGCTCGGCCGGTTCGGCACGGCAACGGAGGTCGCGCACGCCATCCGTTTCCTGCTTTCACCGGCCGCCGGCTTCGTGACCGGGCACATCCTGCGCGTCGATGGCGGCGTCACCGCCTGATGCCCGATTGCCAGAGGTTTGCCCTTTGACGATCGGGCATCGCGTGCGGGGCTGGCGGGGCGCCCGTGCATGAAACAAACCCCGCATACCGGCCCGGGGCGATCGCGAGGGGGGCCTGCGCGGCCCGAGACGGGGTCCGCTGCCTCTCCCGCCGCCGGGGTGGGGCAGAGGGCCAATGCGATCGCCCTGTGACGTCGCCGCGCGACGTTGACGCGCCGGCGCTGCGGGACGAGCCTTGTATCCGTTGCGTATCGTCGAGGAGTCCCAGCATGGATGATGCCGGTGCCGCCAGCGTGACGGATGCCGTCAGCGGGCCACGGATGATGGCCGACCTCACGGAGATCGCGCGCTGGGTGAAGCTGAGCGGCACGGCCGAGGAGGCCGAGGCGCTGCGCTTCATCGAGGGGCGGCTCGGCGATGCCGGCTACCGCATCGCAACGATCCGGCACGATGCCTATGTCAGCCTGCCCGGGCCCGCCCGCGTCGAGGTGGACAACCAGTCGCTGACGGCGATCACGCATTCCTTCTCGCGCCCCTCGCCCGAAGGCGGCCTCGCCGGCGAGGTCGTCCATGTCGGCCAGGGCACCGAGGCCGACTTCGCCGACAAGGACCTGACCGGCAGGATCGCGCTGATCGACGGCATGGCGACACCGGCGAACGCCCAGCTCGCCTCGCGGGCGGGAGCCGCGGGGCAGATCCAGATCAGCCACCAGGAGCACCGCCACGAGATGTGCATCTCGCCGGTCTGGGGCAGCCCCTCGCCGGCGACCCTGGGCGCGTTGCCGACGACGGTCGCCGCGACGCTGTCGAAGAGCGATGGCTCGGCGCTGCGCGAGCGCGTACTGCGCGGCGAGAGGCCGCGCGTGGTGATCCATGCCGCGGTCGACACCGGCTGGCGCTCCACGCCGCTGCTCGTCGCGGAGCTCGACGCGCCCGGCGGCGGGCCGGACACGCCCTTCGTGATGCTCTCCGGCCATCACGACACCTGGTATCACGGCGTGATGGACAACGGCTCGGCGAATGCGGGCATGCTGGAGGTCGCGCGGCTCTGCGCCGAACGCCGCGACCGGTGGAAGCGCGGCCTGCGCCTCTGCTTCTGGTCGGGCCACTCGCACGGGCGCTACTCCGGCTCGACCTGGTATGCCGACACGCACTGGGACGAGCTCGAGCGGCGCTGTGTCGCGCATGTGAACGTTGACTCGCTCGGCGGCGCAGGCGCGACCGACCTCGCCAAGGCGGCGGCGATGTCCGAGCTGCGCCACATCGCCGCGGAGGCGGTGGAGCGCGCCGCCGGCCAGCGCTACCTGGGCGGCCGCAAGGCGCGGAACAGCGACGAGAGCTTCGGCGGCATCGGCATTCCCTCGATGTTCGGCGCGATCAGTGAGCAGGCGCCCGGCGCGGTGCCGACGCGCAACCATCTCGGCTGGTGGTGGCACACGCCGCACGACACGCTCGACAAGATCGACGAGGCGAACCAGGTGCGCGACACGCGCGTGCTCGCGCTCGCGGTGTGGCGCCTGCTGACGGATCCCGTCGTGCCGCTGGATCATGCCGCGACCGCCGAGGCGCTGCTCGCGGAGCTCGCGGGGCTGCGCGGCCGGCTGGGCGACCGGTTCGACCTGGCCGGTCCGGTTGCGGCGGCGGAGGCAGTGCGCGACCGCTCGCGCGCCGTGCGCGCGCGCACGGCCGCGGACGCGCTGCGAGTCGATCGCGCGCTGATGCGGGCCTCGCGCGCGCTTGTGCCGGTCGACTACACGCCGGGCGACCGCTTCGCCCACGCCGAGGCCCTGCCGTTGCCGCCCTGGACGGTACTGGAACCGATCCGTGTGCTGGCGGCGACCGCGGCCGGCACCGATGCCGCGCGGTTCGCCACGGTGGAGGCGAACCGGGCGCGGAGCCGCCTCGGGTTCGCGCTCCGCGAGGCGTCCCGCGCGCTGGACGATGCGCTCGCCGCCATGTCGGGGTGAGCCGGCCGCGCTGTCCCGGTCAGCGCCCGATCGCGGTCAGCCCCGCGCCAGCGAAGCCGCCGTCCACGGGCAGCGCCACCCCGGTGACGAAGCCCGACTGGGCGGGATCGAGCAGGAACAGCACCGCGCCCGCCATCTCGTCAGGCCGCGCGTAGCGGCGCTGAGGCACATGCGCGAGCCAGTGCGCGCGCGTCTGCTCCGTGTGCACGCGCGCGACCAGGGGCGTCTCGACCGGGCCCGGACAGACCGCGTTCGCCCGGATCGCATCCGCGGCAAGGTCGACCGCCAGGACCTGCGTCAGGTTGACCACCGCTGCCTTCGAACACCCGTAGGCGGCGCGCCCCTTCGAGCCGCGCACGCCGGAGACCGAGGCGATGGTCACGATCGACCCGCCGCCGGTCTCGCGCATCCGCCGCGCCGCCGCCTTCGCGCACAGGAACGTGCCGGTGACATTCACGTCCAGGATGCGGCGGAACTGCTCGGCGCTCGTTTCCAGCACGTGCACGTCGGCGGCGATGCCCGCCGCCGTCACCAGCCCCACCAGGCGATCGGCGTCCGAGGCCTCGGCGATCCAGCCCTCGACGCGCGCCTCGTCGGTGACGTCGAGTGCGCTGAACCGCGTCTGCTCCGGCAGCACCGTGCGCGCGGCATCGAGCGCGACCCGATCGCGATCCGCGACCGCGAGCCGATACCCCGCCGCGGCGGCCGCGCGCGCAACCGCCAGCCCGATCCCCGACGCGCCGCCGGTCACGGCGATCACCCCTCGTGTCATGACGCCCCTCCTCGCCCCGGCCCGCCAGTCTTGCCGATCCCTCGGGCCGCGATAAGCGACACTCGCATGACCCCTTGCAGACCCGGCCGCGTCCTCCCCATTCTGCCGCCAAACCCGGGCCTGCCGGGACCAGTCACCGAGGAGGACGCACCGATGACCATGGCCACCAACCGCCGCGGATTGCTGCTGGGCAGCGCGGGCCTCGCCGCCGGGCTCGCGGCACCCTGGGTCTCGCGCGCCCAGGCGCTGAAGAGCGAGTACAAGCTCTCGGTGGTCGGCAACCGGCCGATCCCGCTCTCCGAGGGCGCGTTCCAGTGGGCCGAGCTGGTCACCGAACGCACCCAGGGCCGCATCAACGTGAAGGTCTATCCCGGCAGCCAGCTGGTCGGCGGCGATCAGACGCGCGAGCTCTTGGCGATGCGCCAGGGCGTGATCGACATGACGGTGTCCTCGACCATCAATCTCTCGCCGCAGATCCGCGAGATGACGCTGTTCTCGATGCCGTTCCTGATGCCCGGCCACCGCGCCTTCGACGCGCTGATCAATGGCGAGCCGGGGCGCGATCTGTTCCAGGTGCTCGCACAGCGCGAGGTCGTGCCGCTGGCCTGGGGCGAGAACGGGTTCCGCGAGCTCTCCAACTCGCGCCGTGCGATCCGCACGCCCGAGGACCTGCGCGGGCTGAAGATCCGGTTCGCCGCCGGCGCGATCTTCGCCGACATCTACAACGCGCTCGGCGCCAACCCGGTGCAGATGTCGTTCGCCGACCTCCAGCCCGCGCTCTCGACCGGCGCGGTGGACGGGCAGGAGAACCCGATCAACCTGTTCCTCGCCTTCAAGATGGATACGCTCGCGCAGCGGCATCTGACGGTGTGGAACTACTGCGCGGATGCGGGGATCTTCCACGTGGCGAAAGGCGTATGGGAGAGCTTCTCGCGCGCCGACCAGGAGATCATCGCCGAGAGCGCCAAGGAGGCCGCGCGGCGCCAGATCGCCGCCGCACGCAAGGGCATCGGCGACGGCGACCGCTCGTCCTTCGACGAACTCGCCAAGCGCAACGTCGCCACGGTCGAGCTCACGGATGCCGAGAAGCAGGCCTTCGCGCGCGCGACCCGCTCGGTGTTCGACACCTGGGCGGGCCGGATCGGCGCCGACCTCGTGCGCAAGGCCGAGGCCGCGATCAAGGCGGTCGCCTGACGGGTG
>NZ_JBHYDW010000120.1:0-13922 GCF_051860475.1 Elioraea sp.
CCTCCCAGGGCATCATTGGGAAACAGGCCGAGCAGTTCGCCCAGATCGTCTGTCAGCAACGGATCGCAGCTCATCGCCCCTGCCCCCGTCGGCGATGCGAGTCTTGATGGTCTTTATCCTGGCGCGCGCGGGCACCAAGCATGGCAAAATGCAGCTTCGGCCGATCTCTGCTGGCCGCAGGTTCGACCCAGCGCGCCGTTCGCCCAACCAGGCCAACACAGCCAACATTGCGGAAGTGTGCCATCCGTGTCCGAAGGTGACAATATCGAGACAAAACGGCTGGCGGTCGGCCCGGTGCCGGTCGCGCGGCTGCTTGCCCGCGCCACCCGCCCGCTCGCCGGCCGTGTCCAGGCCGCGACCGCCCGGCTCGCGCTCGACTGGCCGCAGGTGGTCGGGCCCGCGCTCGCCGCCGTCACCGCGCCCGAGCGCCTCAGCGGCGGCAAGGACGGGCGCGTGCTGACGATCCGCGCCGCCGGGCCCGTGGCGCTGGAGCTCCAGCACCTCGCCCCCCAGCTGATCGAGCGCATCAACGCCCATCTCGGCCCGGGCGCGGTCGTGCGGCTCAAGTTCATCCAGTCCGCCCCCGGCTTCGCCGAGTCCCAGGCGCCCGCGCCCCTCCCGCCCCGCCGCGCGCCCGACCCGCAGGCGGTCGCACGCATAGAGGCCGCCTTGGCCGACGTCCCCGAAGGGCCGCTGCGCGAGGCGATGGCGCGGCTCGGTCGGGCGATCGCCTCGCGCTGACCTCTCGCGCCGACGTGACGCGCGCGCTTGCCCGGTTCTGCCGCAGTCTCAACCCTCGACGCCGTCCCCTCGCGGACGGTATAACCACCATATCTTGCGGAGAATGCCGTGCTTGACCGCCGCTGCCTACTAGGCTTTGTGGGCGCCACCGCAGCGCTGGGCGCGCTGCCGGCCCGTGCCCAGACCCTGCCGCCCATCGAGGCCATGATCGCGGACCGCGCACTCGGCAGGCCCGACGCCCCAGCCACCGTGATCGAGTACTTCTCGCTCACCTGCCCGCACTGCGCGACCTTCCATCGCGAGACGCTGCCCAGGGTGAAGTCGGACCTGATCGACACCGGCAAGGTGCGGCTCGTCCTTGCCGACTTCCCGCTCGATCAGCCCGGGCTGCTCGGCGCAATGATCGCACGCGCCCTGCCGGCCGACCGCCACGCCGCCTTCATCGACGTGCTGCTTCGGTCGCAGGCGCAGTGGGCGCGCCAGGGCTTCGTCGATGAGATCGCCAAGATCGCCGCCCTCGCGGGGATGAGCCGCGAGACCTTCGATGCCGCCATGCGCAACGAGGCCTTGCAGCGCGGCGTGCTGGAGATCCGGCTGCGCGGCGAGCAGCAGCACCAGGTCAACGCGACGCCCACCTTCATCTTCAACAACCGCGTGCCCGGCGTCTCCGGCGCGATCCCGTTCGATCGGTTCGCGCGCGAGGCCGGCGTGTCCGCCTGACCCGGCAGAGGAGCGCCACCCCCCTTGGCCCTTCGCTTTGCGCGTCTGCGTCTCTCCGGCTTCAAGAGCTTCGTCGATCCGACCACGGTCGAGATCCTGCCGGGGCTGACCGGCATCGTCGGGCCGAACGGCTGCGGCAAGTCGAACATCGTCGAGGCGGTGCGCTGGGCGATGGGCGAGACCTCCGCCAAGTCCTTGCGCGGCGGCGAGATGGAGGATGTGATCTTCGCCGGCACCGCAGCCCGTCCGCAGCGCTCCTACGCCGAGGTGATGCTCTCGCTCGAGGCCCCGCCTGGCGAGGCCCCGGTCGCGGCCGAGGCGCCGGACGACGAGGCGCTGGAACTGGAGGTCAGCCGGAAGATCGAGCGCGGCCAGGGCTCGACCTACCGGGTGAACGGCAAGGAGTGGCGCGCGCGCGACGTCCAGCTCCTGTTCGCCGACTCCGCCACCGGCGCGCGCTCCACCGCCATGGTCAGCCAGGGCAAGGTGGCGGCGATCGTCAACGCGCGCCCCGAGGATCGCCGCGCGCTGCTGGAGGAGGCGGCCGGCATCACCGGCCTGCACGCGCGCCGCCACGAGGCGGAGCTGAAGCTCCGCGCGGCCGAGGCGAACCTCGCGCGCGCCGATGACGTGCTGGGCACGCTCGACGTGCAGCTCCAGACGCTGAAGAGGCAGGCGCGCCAGGCGACCCGCTACCGCAACATCGCCACGCAACTGCGCGAGGCCGAGGAGACGCTCTACGCCGCCCGCCTCGCCCGCGCCGCTGGCGCCGAGGCCGAGGCCGAGGCCGCGCTACGCGAGGCCGAGCGCGCGGTCGCGGAACTGACGCAAGCCGCTGCGGCCGCGTCCGCCCGCGCGGCGGAGACCGAGGCCGCGCTCCCTCCCCTGCGCGAGGCTGACGCCGAGGCGCGCACCGCGGTCGAGCGCGCCCGCGCCGAGGCCGCGCGCATCGAGGCCGAGGAGAAGGCCGCCACGGGCGCGCTCGCCGCGGCCGAGCAGCGGCTCGCGCAGATCGCCACCGACCTCGCCCACGCCGGCAAGCTCGCCGCCGACGCGCAGGGTGCCGAGACGCGGCTTGCCGAGGAGGATGCCCGCCTCGCCCCCGAGGACGAGGCAGCCCCCGCGCGCATCGGCGCGGCCGAAGCGGAGGCCGAGGCGGCGCAGGCCCGCGTGGCCGCACTCGAAACCGCTGCCCAGGCCGCGACCGAACACGCCGCCGCCATCGCCGCCAAGGCCCAGGCGCTCGCCGGCCAGATCCGCTCGGCCGAGCAGGCGCTGCTGCGGCTTGCCGATCAGCGCGCGCGGCTCGGCCGGGAGCGGACCAACCTCGAACAGCAAATGGTCGAGGCGGCGGCGCTGGATCAGGCTGGCAGCGCACTCGCCGAGGCCGAGCGGATGCTCGCCTCCGCCCGCGCCGAGGTCGAGGCCGCCGAGTCCGGCCGCACCACCGCCGCCGCTGGCGCCGCCGAGGCCGCGCGCACCGCCCAGGGGGCGGACGCCGACCGCACCCGCCTCGCCGCCGAGGTCGCCGCACTGCGCGAGGTGCTGGCGGTGCGCGAGGACGATCTCTGGCCGCCGCTGGTCGATGCGGTGACGGTGCCGGAAGGGCTGGAGACCGCGCTCGGCGCCGCGCTCGGCGAGGCGCTGGAGGCGCCGGCCGATGCCGCCGCGCCGCGGCACTGGCGCGCCCTGCCGCCGATCGTGCCGGCACAGCCACTGCCCGCGGGCTGCACGCCGCTCGCCGCGCTGGTCGAGGCACCGGCGGCGCTCGCCCGCGCGCTTTCCCAGGTCGGGCTGGTCGAGGACACCGCGTCCGGTGAGCGCCTGGCACCCGCGCTGCGCCCGGGCCAGATCCTGGTCAGCCGCGACGGCGCCACTTGGCGCTGGGACGGCTATGCCGTGCGCGCGGGAACTCCGACCGCGGCCGCCGCGCGCCTCGCGCAGCGCAACCGGCTCGCTGGCCTGCGCGGCCGGCTCGCCGAGGCCGAGTTCGCCGCCTCCGCCGCGCGCCAGGCGCACGAGCATGCGGCCGCCGAGGAGGCGCGCGCGGTCGCCCGCGAACAATCCGCCCGCAACGCCCGCCGCGACGGTGAGCGCCGGGTCGAGACCGCGCGCTACGAGCTCGCCAGCCTCACCAACCGCGCCACCGCCGCCTCCTCGCGCCTCGCCGCGCTCGCGCCGCAGGAGGAGCGCGTCGCCGCCGAGACGGCGGAGGCCGAGGCGACGCTCGCCGCCCATCGCGAGGCGCAGTCCACCCTGCCGCCACTCGCCGAGGCCGAGGCCGCCCGCGCCGAGGCCCGCGCCGCGCTGTCCGAGGCGCGCCACGCCGAGTCCGAGGCGCGCGCCGCGCTTGAAGTGGCCCGCCGCGAGGCCGCGTCGCTCGCCGCGCGCCGCCGCGCGATCGCCGAGGAGCGCGCCGCCTGGGCCGAGCGTGCCGCCCAGGCCGGCGCGCGCGAGGCCGAGCTGGTCGCCCGCCGCACCGACGCCGAGGCCGAGCGCGCCGCGCTCGCCGACCGTCCTGCCGCGCTCGCCGCCGAGCGCGCCGCCGCCTTCGAGGCGCTCGCGGCCGCCGAGGCTGCACGCCGCGCCACCGCCGACGCGCTCGCCACCGCCGAGCGCGCGGCCGCACTCGCGGCCCGTGCCGCGCGCGAGGCCGAGACCGCGCTCGTCTCCCGCCGCGAAGCGCTCGTGCGCGCGGAGGAGGGGGTGAAGCAGGCGCGCATCGCCGCGCTCGATCTCGCGCACCAAGTGATCGAGCGGCTGAACATCCAGGCCGAGGCCCTGATCGCCAGGGCCGCCGTCGCCGCCCCCTACGCGGAGGCCGAGGAGGCGGCGGCGAAGAAGCTCGAACGGCTGACGCGCGAGCGTGACGGGATGGGCCCGGTGAACCTCGCCGCCGAGCACGAGATGGGCGAGGTCGAGGCGCGCATCACCACGCTGAACACCGAGCGCGAGGACCTGATCGGCGCGATCGCCAAGCTGCGCGGCGCGATCGGGGCGCTGAACCGCGAGGGCCGCGAGCGCCTGACCGCGCGCTTCGCCGAGGTGGACCGGCACTTCCAGGAGCTGTTCACGCGGCTGTTCGGCGGCGGTACCGCGCACCTGAAGCTGGTCGACAGCGACGATCCGCTGGAGGCGGGGCTGGAGATCATGGCCCAGCCGCCGGGCAAGAAGCTGACCACGCTGAGCCTGCTCTCGGGCGGCGAGCAGGCGCTGACCGCGCTCTCGCTGATCTTCGCCGTGTTCATGACCAATCCCGCGCCGATCTGCGTGCTGGACGAGGTGGACGCGCCGCTCGACGATGCGAATGTGGATCGTTTCTGCAATATGCTCGATGAGATCGCGCGCGCGACGCAGACGCGGTTCCTGATCGTCACCCACCATCGCCTGACAATGGCGCGGATGGACCGGCTGTATGGCGTGACCATGCCGGAGCGCGGGGTGTCGAAGCTCGTCTCGGTCGATCTCCAGGCGGCCGAGGCGATGGTGCCGACGGCAGTGGCGGCGGAGTAGGGGGTGACGGCGTTGCGGCGTCGCTGCTCGATTTTCGGCTTGGGTGAGGCTATGGGGGTGGAAAAGGGCGGTGCGATAGAGCAGCCAGCTTCCGCGATACGATGAACCCGGCGCTGAACTGACCGCCGAGGCAACATCAAGCGATACCAGCGTTACCAACGCAGTAGTGCCCAATCAGCCCCAACTCATTGTCCACATCGATGCCGTTGTAAAACCTCCCGGCCTCGGACTTTCCTGACTTCCTCGGCGCAACACGAAGGAATGGTCGAAAGCCAGAACAAGTAGTGATACCGACAGAAATTGCTCCTCCAATATCAAGTTTTCCTTTGCCGATCATCCTTTCAATCGCACGGAGGGGAAGCCTGCCGGCAGACGGTTCTTTGGAGGACTGAAGCTCGCGCAGCTCATAGTCAAAGTCAATCTTTCCACTGCCCAGAACGAGCCATGGCTCCGTGTCATGTCGCGGCGACGTGTATGTGAGCGCGACCTCGGCATTATATCTGCCATTGTGGCCACTGATGTGTGCCACCTTGAATATTCTTTCATACCCGCACCATCCGAAAAGTGCTGCCGAAAAGAGGGCATCTGGGATGCTGTGCGCCCTGTAGTGTTCTTGCATAAATCGACCAGCAAGTCTTTCGAATAAGACTGCAATATGTTCAAAACAAGGAGGCGCTCTACTCTCAGATGTTGGTATCAGCGCGCTGAGTAACGTAGCCGCCGTAATTGCTGTCATAGAAGCAGGAAGGACCGATCCGGCGAAAGCGAATCCGTACGTTGTGTTATAAGATGGTATTCTGAAGAACCCTTCCGAATCTGGTTGGAAGCAGATAATTGGTATCGAAAAAATCTTTGAGCCAGAGTCTGTTTTTACGTTTCCAGAACCTGTAACAATCCTTGTATCGGCTGCTGTCCAGAGGAAAGCGCCTTCCTGCCAAATTGCAACGATGGTCATCGAACCCCCTGGTCAACATAAGAATTACGACTTCAACAGCGGCCTCCATCCAGAAAAAGGCTTAAGGTACTCTTCGGTGTACCGCGGTGGCCCATCAGACGATGAAACGTATGATGCCCGAGTTCGGGGAGAATCACGATATCCCTTCGATGTGCCCTCAAGGCGTAGTCCGCCGGAGGTCATGAAATGGGCTTCATGCCACCCAACTACCACCCTCCGCTTCCGCGCCGGTCTCAAGGTGGTATCGGCGGTAGGGCGGGGTGGGCTTGGGGGCTCGCGTTCGATTGATAGCTGCCTGACTGATGTCAGGCTACGTTTGGCCGTACCATGGGATCAAACACTGAGTTCACGAGCGATGCGGGAATGCTGCCCGGCGCTTTCCGTTTCGTCGTCGGACGCACGACGATCCCCATGGATGTCGTTGCGCGGCTGGAGCCCGCATTCATTGCCGCGAACCGCAGCGGAGACCGGCGCGCCGAGCGTCAGTGCGTCGCCGAACATCTCTCGTCGATCGAGTGGCGATGGCCGTGGTTCGAGGGGTGGGCGGAAAGGTTTCATGACCTCGGCATTGAACCCTACGTTTGGCGCTCATTCCGTGAAGCGATAGATCGGCGGGATGGTGGGGACGCCGATATACGGCCATTTCTCGTCGGCCACACTATAGCCAGCCGCGCCAACACCAAAAAAGGCCTCGCGACAGCCAGCCAAATTTCGGACCGGCGATGGCCGCGGTTTATGGTCGGTGATGGCTGTCGAGCCGAGGCTCTCGTCGCGAAGGAGGCTTGGCCGGCGGTTGCTCAGGGCGATCTCCGGATCCTGCCGCCTTTGTTCCCCGGCGATCGGACGTTACTGCAATGGTTAACGAAGTGGGAACTCGAAAGGCGGCCTGGTCTCTACACGGCTTGGGAACCAAGACCCGCTGAGCCGGTCTCCCAAGCATCAGTTCTTGCGGCACTGATGGCCGACGAGCTCGGCTGACGATGGCTCGACTCGATCTATGGTATGTACTCGTGCGCCGGTGACCAACTCGATGTACGAGTCGCCAGCCTCAGATGAGCCTTGATCCTCGCGGGGTGTCGAAGCTCGTCTCGGTTGATCTCCAGGCGGCCGAGGCGATGGTGCCGACGGCAGTGGCGGCGGAGTAGCGGCCGCGTGCTGCCGCACCGCCGCGCCGCTTCCTTGACACCCCCGTAACCCCCCGCTAGGTAGCCCGCGCCTTCCGGGCGGGTCACCGCATGTCGGAGGAGCGACTGTTGGAGGATCCCTCCCGTCCTGAGCGCGACGCCTCGTTCGAGGAGCGGCTTCGGGCGGCCCGCGCCAAGGCCGGTCTCGACCGGACCGGGCAGTCGGACAAGGGATCCCCGAGCCCCTGGGGCCTCGGCCTGCGCGCCGGTCTCGAGGTGGCCTCGGCGCTGGTGGTCGGCGTGGGCTTCGGCCTCGCGCTCGACTGGTGGCTCTCCACACGGCCGCTCTTCATGGTCATCGGCCTGTTCCTGGGAGGTGCGGCCGGGGTGATGAACGTGTACCGCCTGATGCTCGGGCGGCGCGGGCCCGGGCCGGACCGCACACGGGGGAGCTGATGGCCGCCGAAGGCAAGACGATGGACGCGCTGAGCCAGTTCGAGCTCACCCCGATCGTCGCCGGATTCTCCAATGCGAACGTCTACATGCTGATCGCCGGCGTCGCGATTTCGGCGCTGATGCTGATCGGCATGCAGCCGCGCGCGCGCGTGCCTGGGCGCCTGCAAAGCCTGGCCGAGGTGTCCTACGAGTTCATCTACGGGCTCGTGCGCGACCAGATCGGCCACGAGGGCAAGAAGTTCTTCCCGTTCGTGTTCACGCTCTTCATGTTCATCCTGTTCGGCAACATGCTCGGCATGCTGCCCTATGCCTTCACCTTCACCAGCCACATCGCCGTCACCTTCACCCTCGCCCTGGTGGTGTTCATCCTGGTCACGGCGGTCGCGCTGGCGATCCACGGGCTGCACTTCTTCAGCTACTTCTTCCCCGAGGGCGCACCCAAGGCGCTGGCACCGCTGATCATCCCGATCGAGATCATCTCGTATTTCTCGCGCGTGGTCAGCCTGTCGGTGCGCCTGTTCGCCAACATGGTCGCCGGGCACGTGATGCTGAAGGTGTTCGCGACCTTCGTGGTGATGATGGGCGGCGCGGGTGCGATCGGCCTGCTCGGCGCGCTCGCCCCGCTCGCGATCAACGTCGCGCTCGTCGGCTTCGAGTTCCTGGTCGCCTTCCTCCAGGCCTATGTCTTCGCCGTGCTCACCTGCATCTACCTGCACGACGCGGTGCATCTGCACTGAGCGCGGCCCGCCTCGCCTCACCCTCAACCTGCAACGCAAAGGATACGAACGATGGAAGTTGAAGCCGCGAAGGCCCTTGGTGCCGGTCTCGCCGTGATCGCGCTTGCCGGCGTCGGCATCGGCATCGGCAACATCTTCTCCTCGATGGTCGCCTCGGTCGCCCGCAACCCCGCCTCGCGCGACGCGGTGTTCCCGATCGGCATTCTCGGCTTCGCGCTGACGGAAGCGGTCGCGCTGTTCGCGCTGCTGATCGCGTTCCTCATCCTGTTCACCTGAGGTCAGGGGCTTTTCCGCGTCCTGACCGTCCGGGGTCCGATCGATGCCGCAGCTCGACTTCGCCAATCCGCTCCTGCTGACCCAGGTGTTCTGGCTCCTGGTGATCTTCGGGGCGCTCTACGTGCTCGTCTCGCAGGTGGCGCTGCCGCCGGTGGCGCGCATGCTGGAGGAGCGGGCCTCGGCGATCGCGGCTGACCTGGAGCGGGCGCGCGCGTTGAAGGCCGAGGCGGACGCGGCGATGGCCGAGGCCGAGCGCGAGCAGGCCAAGGCGCGCGCCGAGGCGCAGGCGCAGATCCGCACGACGATCGATGCGGCGAAGGCCGAGGCTGCGCAGGCCGAGGCCGAGCTGTCGAAGCGGCTCGCCGTCCAGCTCGAGGAGGCCGAGCGCCGGATCGCCGAGGCGCGCGCGCGGGCGATGGCCGCGATCGAGGAGGTCGCGGTCGAGGCCGCGACCGCCGCGACCGGCCGGCTGATCGGCACTGCGCCCGACGCGGCAGCGGCGCGCGCGGCGGTCGGCGCCGTGCTGGCCGCGCGCCAGGGCTGAGGAGCGCGTCATGCTGTCCGATCCCAAGCTCTGGGTTGCGATCTCGTTCTTCATCTTCCTGGCACTCGCCTGGAAGCCGCTGATCGTGCGCATCCTCAAGGCGCTCGACGCGCGCGGCGAGCGTATCCGCGCCGAGTTCGACGAGGCGGCAAAGCTGCGTGCCGAGGCCGAGGCGATGCTGCGCGAGGCCAAGGCCAGGCGTGAGGCCGCCGCCGCCGAGGCCGAGCAGGTGCTCGCCCATGCGCGCGAGGAGGCGAAGCTCGTCGCCGCCGAGATGCAGGCGGAGCTTGCCGCGTCGCTGAAGCGGCGCGAGCGCATGGCGCTGGAGCGGATCGCCGCCGCGGAAGCCGAGGCCGCCGCCGCGGTGCGCGCGGTCGCCGCCGATGTCGCTGTTGCCGCGACGCGCAAACTGATCGCCGACGGGATGTCCGGTGCGGGTCACGCCGCGCTGATCGACAAGGCGATCAGCGACCTGCCGCAGCGGCTGCACTGATCCCGTCGGCGCCGGCGCCGCAGACGATCGCTGCGACCCGCTCGCCCGGCGCTGGCCGGTAGGCCCCGGCGAGCAGTGCGGCCACCGCGGCCGCCCCCGACAGGTCGGCGGCGATCCCGGCCTCCTCCCACAGCAGCCGGGATGCCGCCTCCATGTCGGCGTCCTCGATCAGCACCACGCGCTCCAGCCGCTCGCGCAGCAGGGCGAAGTTGCGCTCGTCCGTGCGAGCGGCCGCGAGCGTGGGCACCTTGGTCGTGATCGCCGGCAGCGTCACCACCGTGCCGGCGGCGAGGCTCGCGTGCAGCGTCGGCGCACCCGTGGGCTCGACGCCGATGACGCGGATCGCGGGCTTGAGCGCCTTCGCCGCGACCGATACCCCGCTCGCGAGTCCGCCGCCGCCGATCGCGACCAGGATCGTGTCGATGCCCGGATCGTCGGCGAGCATCTCCAGCGCGAGCGTGCCCTGGCCGGCCGCCACCGCCGGGTCGGCGAAGGGATGGACATAGGTCGCACCGGTCCGCTCCGCGTGCGCCAGGGCGGAACGGTTCGCCTCGTCCCACACGGCGCCGACCACCTCCAGCCGCGCGCCGTAGTCGCGGATGCGCTGGGCCTTGGCCGGATGGACCGAATGGGGCACGAACACGGTCGCCTTCACGCCGGCTGCGCGCGCCGCATAGGCGACCGCGATGCCGTGATTGCCGCCGGAGGCGGTGACCAGACCCGCCTGCCGCCCCGCCTCATCCAGCAGCGTCAGCCGGCTGAACGCGCCGCGCGCCTTGAAGCTGCCCGAGACCTGGAGCGTGTCGAGCTTCAGCCCGATCTGGGGCAGTGGCGGCAGCGCGGCGCGGAACAGCGGCGTGCGGCGCACGAACGGGGCGATACGGCGCGTGGCCGCCTGGACGTCGTCGAACGTGATCATCCGCCCCTGGTAGAGCCGAACCCCGGCGCCACCAAGAGGGGCGGCTGACGCGGCCGCCGCACCCCGCTACGCTGCGCTGCAAAACAGGGGTGTCTCCCTCGGGGGTCTTCACGGATGAGCATCCACGTCGCGCTGACGCACCGGACCACCTACCGTTACGACCGGCTGGTCTCGCTCGGTCCGCAGACGATCCGGCTGCGCCCCGCCCCGCATTGCCGCACGCCGATCCTCGCCTACTCGCTCAAGGTCGAGCCTAAGCCGCACTTCCTGAACTGGGTGCAGGACCCGCAGGGCAATTTTCTCGCCCGCGTGGTGTTCCCTGAGCGCGTCAGTCATTTCGACATCACGATCGACCTCGTCGCCGACATGGCGACCATCAACCCGTTCGACTTCTTCCTCGAGCCCGACGCCGAGCACTTTCCCTTCGCCTACGATCCGATCCTCGACCAGGAGTTGGCACCGTTCCGAAAGCTTCCGCCCGCCGGCCCGTTGCTCTCGGCGTTCCTTGCCACGATCCCGCGCGAGCGGCGCCGCACCGTCGATGTCCTGGTCGAGATCAACCAGAGGCTCGCCAGCCGGATCGCCTACATCGTGCGGATGGAACCGGGCGTGTGGTCGCCCGAGGAGACCCTCGCGAACGGCAAGGGTTCGTGCCGCGACACCGGCTGGCTGCTGGTGCAGGCGCTTCGTCATCTCGGCTTCGCCGCGCGGTTCTGCTCCGGCTACCTGATCCAGCTCGTTGCCGACGAGAAACCGCTCGAAGGCCCCGAGGGGCCGCCGGCCGACTTCACCGACCTGCACGCCTGGTGCGAGGTCTATCTCCCTGGCGCGGGTTGGGTCGGCCTCGATCCGACCTCGGGCCTGTTCGCCGGCGAGGGCCACATCCCGCTCGCCGCCACGCCCGATCCGGTCTCGGCAGCCCCCGTCACCGGGCTCGTCGAGCAGGCGGACACGACATTCGGCTTCGAAATGAGCGTGCGGCGCATCGCCGAGACGCCGCGCGTCACCAAGCCCTACACGGAGGCGCAATGGTCGTCGATCGCCGAGGCCGGCGCGCGCGTCGATTCGGTGCTGAACGAGCAGGCGGTGCGGCTGACCATGGGCGGCGAGCCGACCTTCGTCTCGGCCACGGATCGTGAGGGCACCGAGTGGACCACCGATGCGCTCGGCCCCACCAAGCGGGCCGTCGCCGGACGGCTCCTGCGGCGGCTGCACCGACTCTGGGCGCCGGGCGGGGCGCTGCAATACGCGCAGGGCAAGTGGTATCCGGGCGAGCAGTTGCCGCGCTGGGCGCTCTACGCGCATTGGCGCATCGATGGCGAGCCGGTCTGGCGCGACCCCGCCCTGCTTGCTTCCGACGACGACCGCGACAGCGCGACCGCCGCGGTCGCGCGCCGCTTCGCCGAGCGGCTCGCGGAACGGCTCCAGGTCGATCCGGCCTGCGCGATCGGCGCGCACGAGGACATCCACTACTACCTCTGGCGCGAGCACCGGCTGCCGGCGAACGTGGTCGTCGAGGACGCGAAGCTCGCCGACCCGCTCGAGCGGACACGGTTCGCGCGCGTGTTCGCCCAGGGGCTCGCGGCGGAAGTTGGCACGGTGCTGCCGCTGCGCCGGATCGGCAGGTGCGCGGATCGGCGCTGGCAGACCAGCACATGGTTCCTCCGCGCCGGGCCGATGTTCCTGATCCCGGGCGACTCGCCGATCGGCTTGCGCCTGCCGCTCGACAGCCTGCCGTGGGCGTCCGAGGCCGCGATCGATGCGGAGCCGGCGGTCGATCCCTTCGCCGCCGGCACCGTGCTGCCGCCGCGCGACGCGCTCGGTCGTCCGGCTGACGGCATGACCCAGCGTACTGTCGAGCAGCGCCCGCCGGTCGTCGGCCAGGAGGAGCCGGAGGTCGTGCGCACCGCGCTCTGCGTCGAACCGCGGGGCGGCATGATCCACGTGTTCCTGCCGCCGCTGACGCGCGCCGAGGACTGGCTCGATCTGGTTGCGGCGATCGAGGACACGGCGGCCGAGCTCGGCCGGCAGGTGGTCCTCGAGGGCTACCTGCCGCCCTGGCATCCGGTGCTCACGCATTTCTCGATCACGCCCGATCCCGGCGTGATCGAGGTGAACGTCCATCCCGCGCAATCCTGGCACGACCTCGCCGAGCGCACCGAGCAGCTCTACGCCGAGGCGCGCCAGGTCGGGCTCGCCGCCGAGAAGTTCGACATCGATGGCCGCCACATCGGCACTGGCGGCGGCAACCACGTGGTTGTGGGCGGAGCAACGCCCGCCGAGTCACCGTTCCTGCGCCGGCCCGACCTGCTGTGCTCCCTGGTCGCGTTCTGGCACAACCATCCCGCGCTCTCCTACCTGTTCTCGGGGCAGTTCATCGGACCCACGAGCCAGCATCCGCGCGTGGACGAGGCGCGTTCGGATTCGCTCTACGAGCTGGAGATCGCGTTCTCGAGGCTCGCCGCGAACGGCGAAACGCCGCCCTGGCTGACGGACCGGCTGTTCCGCAACCTGCTGATCGATGTCACCGGCAGCACGCACCGCACAGAGTTCTGCATCGACAAGCTCTACGATCCGGGATCATCCGGCGGCCGGCGTGGGCTCGTCGAGTTCCGTGGCTTCGAGATGCCGCCGCACTGGCGCATGAGCCTGGTGCAGCAGTTGCTGCTGCGCGCCGCGATCGCCGGGTTCTGGCAGACGCCCTGCGAGCGAAGGCTGATCCGCTGGGGCACGCGGCTGCACGACGACTTCATGCTGCCGCACTTCGTCGAGCAGGATTTCCGCGACGTGCTCGAAGAGATCGCCGAGCACGGCTTCGCGCTCGATCCCGCCTGGTTTGCCCCGCATGTCGAGTTCCGCTTCCCGACGATCGGGTCGATCGCGGTGCGCGGCATGGAGGTGGAACTGCGCCGCGCGCTGGAGCCCTGGCACGTGCTGGGCGAGGAGGCCACCACCGGCGGCACCGCCCGTTACGTCGACAGCTCGGTCGAGCGCGTGCAGGCGAAGGTCTCCGGCTGGGTCGAGGAGCGGTTCGTGCTCGCCTGCAACGGTGTGGCGGTGCCGTTGCAGCCGACCGGCACCGAGGGCGAGTACGTCGCCGGGGTGCGGTTCAAGGCCTGGGCGCCTCCCTCGGCGCTGCACCCGACGATCGGCGCGCAGGTGCCGCTGGTGTTCGATGTCTATGACACCTGGACCGGACGGTCGCTGGGCGGGTGCAGCTATCACGTCGCGCATCCGGGCGGGCGGTCCTACGAGACGTTTCCGGTGAACGCGAACGAGGCCGAGGCGCGCCGGCGCAGCCGGTTCTTCGCGCACGGGCACACGCCGGGGCTGATGGCGCGGCCGCGCGGCGGGGTGAGCCGCGAGCATCCGCGGACTCTGGATCTGAGGCGGTTCTCGTAACTGTGGGGGGGGGGGGCGGGGGGGCCGCCCCCCCCCACCCCC
>NZ_JBHYDW010000121.1:0-13773 GCF_051860475.1 Elioraea sp.
GGTCCGGGGGGCCAATGGCCCCCCGGCCCTTTCTCATGCCCTTCCTTCCGCGTCAAAGCGCAAGCCATTTTTCATCTTGTGCCCTTCTGAAAAACTGCTTTCATTCCGTCCTGCATGGGCACAGCCGCGCAACTCCCGCTGATGCAGGCGCTCGACGAGCGCAGCGACACGCTGCCCAAGACGCAGCGCGTGCTCGCCCGCCACGTGCTGCGCAACTACCAGTCTGTCGCCTTCGCCACGATCAGCGAGCTCGCGCGCCAGACCGGCGTCAGCGAGGCGAGCGTGGTGCGCTTCGCCAACGCCTTCGGCTACAGCGGCTACCCCGCGTTGCAGAAGGAAATCCGCCGCATCGTGCGCGCGGACCTCAAGGGCACCGACCGGCTCCGGCTCGCCGACCCGGCCGACACGCCGCTCGCCCGCACCATCGCCAAGGAGCGCGAGAACATCGCCGCGCTCGAGGAGAGCCACGACCCGACCGCGCTCGCCGAGGCGGTCACGATCCTGACCGGCGCGCGCGAAATCCTGATCGCCGGCGCGCGCAGCACGGCCTCGCTCGCCGCCCATCTCTGGTTCGCGCTCGACAAGCTGCGCCGGCCGGTCACGCGGCTCGACGCCACCACCTCCGAGGCGACCGACCGCGCCGCCCGGCTCGGCGCCGATGGCTGCCTAGTGGCGATCGGCTTCCCGCGCTACCTGCGCGCCCTCGGTGCGCTGCTCGCGCTCGCCAAGGAGCGCGGTGCCCGCACGATCGTCGTCACCGACAGCCCGTTCTCGGCGCTGCGCGGCGATGTCGGGCTCTACGCCCCGGCGGAGTCCGCCTCCTTCGTCGCGTTCCACGCCGCGCCGCTGATCCTGATCAACACGCTGATCGACGCGGTCGCGCGCGCGAAGCCGGCCCAGGCGGCCGAGGCACTCGCCGACTTCGAATCGCTCGCCGAACGCGAGCGCTACTTCCAGCCGACCTGACGGCACAAGGGAGGACACGATGGTCACAACAGGAACGATCCGGCGGCGCACTCTCCTCGCCGCGGGCACGGGCGGGCTCGCGCTCGCCGCGATCGGGGGACGCGCGAGCGCGCAGGCGCCGGTGACGCTGTCGCTCGGCAGCGTCGCGGCGTCGTCGGGCGTGTATGCCTTCGCGGTGGCACTCGCCGCCGCGGTGCGCAAGCACGATCCGGCCATCAGCGTCACCACGGTGGAGGGCGGCGGCGGCTTCGATCACGCGCGGCTGATGCGCCAGGGCGTGCTCGACTTCTCGATCTCGGGCAGCCCGGCGACCGCGCATGCCGTGCGCACCGGCACGGGCGGCTTCGCGCGCGTCGGCGCCTGGGAGGACGTGCGGCTGATGTTCATGCGCAACATCAATGTCGCGCGCGTCTATGTGCGCGCCGACGCGGCGCAGCGGCACGGCATCCGCAGTTGGTCCGACCTCAAGGGCCACGCCTTCGGCCCCGGCGTGCCAGGCACGCGCGACATGACCCGGGCGGTGGAGGCGAACACGCTGTTCCGCACCGGCATCACCATGAATCCCGGCTCGCTGGAGGACACGACGGCGCAGATCCGCTCGGGCCGGATCATCGGCATGGTGAAGGGGAGCCCGCACGATCGGTTCGACGCCGGCATGCTGGCGCTGCACTACTCCACGCCGCTGACGGCGATCGGCTTCACCGACGACCAGGCAACCGCAATCCAGGCGCGCGAGCCGCTCGACACGCTGATCGCCACGCCGAAGGGCGGCATCCGCGAGCTGCCGGAGGTCGGGCCGCTGAACGAGCTGAGCTCGGCGGTGATGGTGATGGCGAGCACACGCATGACCCAGGAGACCGGCCACCGCATCATGCGCGCGGTAGCGGCCGGGTGGGAGGATATCAACACCGCCTTCCCGCCCACCGCCGGGCTCGATCCGGTGCGCGACGCCTTCGCCCAGACGCCGCAGGGCCAGGGGCTATCTTTCCACGCCGGCGTGATCCAGTTCGCCAAGGAACGCGGCATCGACGTGCCGGCCGATTTCATTCCGGCCGAGTACAGTGGCCCGCGCTGAGCGGCACATGACGCACCCGGCCGAACCGGCGCGGCGCGCGGCCGCCTGGTGGAGCGGGCTCGCGCTCGCGTCCTTCCAGCTCGTCGTGCCGGTCTGGGCCGGGCTGTTCGACATGCAGCTTCGCGCGCTGCACGTGCTGCTCACCACCGCCGCGATCCTGTTCGCGGTGCCGGCGTTGCGCGCGCCGCGGCTGCTGTGGACGCTGCTCGCGGCCGATGCGGTGATGGTCGCCCTCGCCGCGGCGGCGACGCTGCCGGTCTATGCCGAGTGGGAGGCGATCATCACGCTGGCCGCGGTGGCCGAGCCGATCGATCTCGTGCTCGGCGCCGCGCTCAGCCTGATCGTGCTGGAGGCGGCGCGGCGGGGTGCCGGCGCGGCGATCCCGATCATGGTGCTGCTCGCCTTCGGCTACGTGTTCGTGGGCCCCCTGATGCCGGGGATCTGGGTGCATCCCGGCTTCCCGCTCGGCTACGTGATCGAGCAGCTCTACTTCTCCTCGGGCGGGCTGTTCGGCTCGCTCACCGGCACCTCAGCCACCTTCGTCGCGATCTTCATCCTGTTCGGCGCGCTGCTGCAGGCGACGGGCGGCGGGCAGACCTTCATGGACCTCGCGCTGCTGATCGCGGGGCGGCGGATCGGCGGGCCGGCCAAGGTCGGCGTGGTGGCAAGCGCGCTGTTCGGCATGATCTCGGGCAGCGCGGTGGCGAACGTCTCGGTCACCGGCAACTACACGATCCCGCTGATGCGCCGGCTCGGCTACCAGCCCGACTTCGCCGGCGGGGTGGAGGCGATGTCGTCCACGGGCGGCGGCATCACGCCGCCGGTGATGGGGATCGCCGCCTTCATCATGGCGGACTTCCTGAACGTTCCGTATCTGCACGTGATCGGCTGGGCGGCGATCCCGTGCCTGCTGTTCTACATCGGCATCCTCGCCGGCGTGCATTTCGAGGCCGAGCGGGCGGGGCTCGCGCCGGTGCCGGCCGCGGACCTGCCGAAGCCGCGCGAGGTGCTGACGCCGCGCCGTCTCGCGCCACTGTTCGTGCCGATCGGGCTCTTGCTGTTCCTGCTGTTCTCCGGCGCGAGCCTGACGGAGGCCGGGTTCTGGGCCTGCGTGTCGGTGATGGCGCTGTTCCTGGCGGCCGATCGCTCGCGCGCGGGGCTGCGCCTGCGCGCGCTCGCCCTCATCGACGCGCTGGCGAAGGGCGGCACCGCGGTGGCGCAGGTGGCGCCGGTGCTGGTGGCGGTGTCGATGTTCACCGCGCTGCTCGGGCTGACCGGCGTCGCGCCCAAGGTGAGCAGCATCATCCTCGACCTCGGCGCGGGCAACATCGTCGGCGCGCTCGCGGTCGCGGCGCTGATCCCGCTGCTACTCGGCGCGCCGCTGCCGGTGACGGCGACGTACATCCTCTCGGCCGCGCTGATCGCGCCGGCGCTGGTGCGGCTCGGGCTCGACGTCGCCGCAGTGCACATGTTCCTGCTCTACTGGGCGACGCTGGCGTCCGTGACGCCGCCGACCTGCACGGCCTGCGTGATCGCGGCGAACATCGCGGGCGGGAACTGGTTCCGCACCGCGCTAGTGGGGATGCGGCTCGGCTTCGTCGCGTTCCTGGTGCCGTTCTTCTTCGTGCTGAACCCGGCGCTGATCGCGCGCGGCCCGGCGGTCGAGGTGCTGATCGCGGCCGTCAGCGGCGGCGCCGGCGCGCTGCTCATGGCGGCGGGGTTCTTCGGCTGGTTCCGCACGCGGCTCAATGCGCTGCTGCGGCTGATCTACCTGGGCGCGGGGGTGCTGCTGCTCGCGCCGAGCATGGCGCTGCTCGCCGCTGGCGCGGGCGTGGCCGCGGTCGGGATCGCCACCGAGACGCTGCGCGCGCGCCGGGCCCTGACGACGCGCTGACATCGGAAAGGACAGAGTGAATGGACGCGAGGCGCAGGACGATGCGCGTGATGATCTCCACCGGCCATCTCGGCACCGCGCCCTCGGGACAGGAGAGCTTCTTCCGCGGCATCGAGACGATGCCCGACGTTCTGGTGGCGGATGGCGGCAGTTCCGATCCGGGGCCGGTCTATCTCGGCGAGAACCTGATGCTCGGGCAGTTCCACCGCGAGGAGCTGGAGCTGTTCCTGACCGCATCGCGCGCGCGCGGCATTCCGCTGATCATCGGCTCGGCGGGGGATTCGGGCAGCAACCACGGCGTGGACGAGACGGTGCGGATGCTGCGCGAGATCGCCGAGCAGCATCGCATCCCGCGCTTCCGAATCGGCTGGTTCTACTCGGAGGTGCCGGCTGGCTGGATCGAGACGCGGCTCGCGGGCGGCGAGCGGATCGAGGGGTTGGGCGGATTCCCGGATCTGACCGCGGAGGAGGCGCGGGCCGCAAGCCGGATCGTCGCCGTCGCCGGTGTGGATCCGTTCCTCCGGCTGATGGAGATGGGCGCGGAGGTGATCGTCGGCGGGCGCTGCGGCGACGTGGCGTTCACGGCGGCCCCCTGCATCCGTGCCGGGTTCCCGGAGGCGCTCGCCTATCACATGGGCAAGATGATCGAGTGCGCATCGCTGGTGGCCGAGCCGTTCATGGGCAAGGAGACGGTGATCGGCACGATCTCGGAGGACGACATCGTCATCACCGCCTGCCATACGGGTCAGCGCGTGACAGTGGCCTCGGCGGCGGGCCATTCGATGTATGAGCGCGCCAGTCCGTTCTACGAGCACGCGCTCGGCGGCACGCTGGACATGAGCGAATGCCGCTACGAGCCCGCCGATGAGCGGAGCTGTCGCATCACCGGTGCGCGCTGGCTGCCGGATGCGTCGCCGAAGGTGAAGCTGGAGGGCGCGCGCAAGGTGGGCGAGCGCTACATGGGCATCGTCGCGGTGCGCGATCCGCATGTGATCCGCAACATCGACGCGGCGATCGCCTGGTGCCGCGAGGCGGTGCGGTCGCGCTTCGGCAACGCGGGGCATGAGCTCCACTTCCACGTGTTCGGCCGCAACGGCGTGCTGAAGGAGCTGGAGCCCGTGCGCAGCGCCGCACCGCACGAGCTCTGCATCGTGGTGGAGGGGCTGGCGGAGACGGATGCGGGGGCGCTGAAGCTGACGGATTTCGCGGTGCGGATGTTCTTCCTCGCGCGCATTCCGGGGGCGAAGGGATCGAGCGGGCTCGCTGCGACCACCAAGGAGACGATGCGCTCCTCGCCCGGTTATGTGTGGAACGTGAACCACGTGGTGGCGGTGGACGATCCGGCGGCGTTGTTCCCGGTGCATATGGACGAGGCGGGGGTTTGACGATGGCGCGGCTCGAGGAGATCGCGAAGACGATCCGCAGCAAGAACGCGGGGGTGAACCAGATCACGTTCGACATCATCTTCCCGGATGCGGCGAGCTATCGGCGCGTGGTGGCGAGTGGGGCGATCACGCGCGAGAGCGTGGCGCGGCTCTACGGGATCGAGCCGTCGCGCATCTCGGACTTCGTGACCTTCGATCCGGCGAATGCGATCAAGTTCACGATCTACCGTTCGCGTCCGTCAGGCAGCCCCGGCGACTGGGACATCCTGGGCTGCCAGCACTACGGCCCGTTGATGGACGTGGAGGTACCGTAGCCCGGATTCTTGGGGAATGGGGGGTCCGGGGGGCCAATTGCCCCCCGGTCATGCTCTTGTTGAGATGTCGAACAGCCTGCGGTGCTCATCGAGCGCGTACCCATCCGTCATGCCGGCGACATAGTCGCAGACGGACGTGACATCCCCGCCCTGCCACTCCATCGGCAGGCAGCCGGGATCGGCACGAAACGCCTCGAACAGCTCGCGCACCACCCGGCGCGCCTTCGCGCTCATGCGGTTCACGCGGTGATGGCGGTACATGTGCACCATCAGGAACGCCTTGATTTCGGCGTTCGCCGCCTGCATCGGCGCTGAAAACGCGATCACGGGCGCGCCGAGCTGTCGCACGGCGTCGGGCGAGCTCGGGGCCGCGCGCTTCAGCCGCGCGGAGCTCTCGGCGACGACGTCGTGCACCATCGCGCCGATCAGGGTACGGATCGTTTCGTGATGAAGCCGATCGGCCGCGATGCCGGGGTATTTCGCCTCTGCCTCAGCGATCGCATCCCCTGCCAGCGGCAGGTCGCGCAGCTCGTCAAGCGCGAACATGCCGGCGCGCAGTCCGTCATCGAGGTCGTGATTGGTGTAGGCGATGTCGTCGGACAGCGCAGCGACCTGCGCCTCGGCCGAGGGCCAAGTGGCGAGGTCGAGGTCGAGCGCGGTGCAGAAGTCGGCGAGATGGCGGTGCGGCCGAGCGACGGGGCCGTTGTGCTTGGCGAGCCCCTCGAGCGTTTCCGCCGTCAGGTTCAGGCCGTCGAAGGCGGGGTAGCGGCGCTCGAGTCGGGTGACGACGCGCACGGCCTGCGCGTTGTGGTCGAAGCCGCCGTCGGCCGCCATGGCCTGGTTCAGTGCCTCCTCGCCGGCGTGGCCGAAGGGCGGGTGGCCGAGGTCGTGCGCCAGCGCGAGGGCCTCAGCGAGGTCCTCGTTCAGCGCGAGCCGCCGCCCGATCGAGCGGGCGATCTGTGCCACTTCGAGCGAGTGGGTCAGGCGGGTGCGGTAGTGGTCGCCCTCGTGCGCGACGAAGACCTGGGTCTTGTGCTTGAGGCGGCGGAAGGCGGTGGAGTGGATGATGCGGTCACGGTCGCGCTGGAACGGCCCCCTGCCCTCGCTCGGGGTTTCGGGGAAGAGCCGGCCGCGGGTACGGTCGGGCGGCACGGCCCAGGGGGCGATCGGATGGGGGTAGCGGGCGAACATGGGCGCGGATCATCCTCCCCGGCATCGTTGCCGTGCAATGGCGGCGGTTTGACATGGGGCGGGTCGATCCCGATCTTTAATGGCGGAGGTACCTTGATGGACACGCTCGACGCAACCCGCGCTGTCACGCTGTCCGCCTCGGCGGCGCGACGGCTCGCCGAGATCATCGCCGCCGAGGGCAACCCAGCGCTGATGCTGAGGCTTGCCGTCTCGGGCGGCGGCTGCTCCGGCTTCCAGTACGGCTTCGCGCTCGACGCGACGCTGAACGACGACGACCGCGTGTTCGAGCGTGACGGAGTCAAGCTGGTGGTGGACGAGGTCTCGCTCGACCTGCTGGCGGGCTCGGAGGTCGAGTACGACGAGGGGCTGATCGCCGCGCACTTCACCGTGCGCAACCCGAACGCGACCGCCTCCTGCGGCTGCGGCACCTCCTTCGCGATGTGACCGGCCGCACCCGGTGAAGATCGCGACCTGGAACGTCAACTCGGTCCGCGCGCGCAAGGCCCACCTGCTCGATTATCTGCGGGCGGAGGGCGCGCCGGACGTCGTGCTGCTCCAGGAGCTGAAGGTCGAGGAGGGCGGGTTTCCGCGCGCCGAGGTGGAGGAGGCCGGCTACCACGCGCTGGTCGCCGGCCAGAAATCCTATAACGGCGTGGCGATCCTGAGCCGCGACCCCGCCACCGAGCGGATGCGCGGCCTGCCTGATGGCGACGACGATCCTCAGGCGCGCTACCTCGAGGCCGAGATCGGCGGCCTCGTCGTCGCCTGCGTCTATGCGCCGAACGGCAATCCGGTCGGCACCGAGAAGTTCACCTACAAGCTCGCCTGGATGGAGCGGATGCAGGCGCGTGCCGCCGCGCTGTTCGAGGAGGAGCGGACAGTGGTGATCGGCGGGGACTGGAATGTCTGTCCCACGCCGCTCGACGTGTGGGACGAGCGTGCCATGGCGGCGGATGCGCTGCTCCAGCCCGAGAGCCGCGCCGCCTGGCGCACGCTGCTCTGGCAGGGCTGGACGGACGCGTTCCGCGCGCTGCATCCCGACGAGGCCGGCTACTCCTACTGGGACTACCAGGCCGGTGCGTGGCCGCGCGACCACGGGCTTCGGATCGACCACCTACTGCTCTCGCCGCACGCGGCGCAGCGCCTCTCCGCCTGCGCGGTGGATCGCGGCCCGCGCGGCAAGGACAGCCCGTCGGACCACACGCCGGTCTGGTGTGCGCTGGAGGCGTGAGATGACGCTGCGGATGCGCAACATCGCGGAGATCGCGCCCTTCGCCTACGCCTTCGAGCCACCGATCGGCGGGCGGATGGCGGATATCGGCCGCACGCTCGGCAGCCGGCGCATCGGGCTTGCGATCCAGACGGTCGCGCCCGGGCACTGGTCCTCGCGCCGGCACCGGCATCTGTTCCAGGAGGAGATCCTGGTGGTGATGTCCGGCCGCGGCACGCTGCACCACGGCGAGCAGCGCATCCCTGTCGGTCCGGGCGATGCGGTGTGCTACCTGCCGGGCGATCCCGAGCCGCACGGCTTCGAGAACACCGGCACCGAGGACCTCGTCATCTGGGCGTTCGGCGACCGCGTGCCGCACGAGATCTGCGTCTATCCCGACCAGGGCGTGGCCTTCGTCGAGGGGCTCGGTGCCGAGGTGCCGCTCGACCAGGCCAAGCCAAGCGCGTGGACCGAGGAGCGGCGCCAGCGCTGAGCGGCCCTACTCCAGCTTGATGCCACGCTCGCGGATCACGCGGCCCCACATCGCGCTGTCACGCTCGGCGAGCTCGCGCAGCCCCGCCGCCGTGCTGCCTTCGAGCTGCACGCCCATCTGGGCGAGGCGCTCGGCCAACGCCGCATCGGCCGTGACCGTGCGCAGAGCCGCCTCGAGCCGCGCGATCACCGGCGCCGGCGTGCCCGTGCGCGCAAACAGCCCCTGCCAGAAGGTGGCGTCGAAGCCGGGCACGGTGTCGGCCATCGGCGGCACATCCGGCAGCACGGCAACGCGCTGAAGCCCGCTGAACGCGAGCGGCCGCGTCGCGCCATCGCGCACCGAAGGTAGCGCCTCCAGCACCGCCTGCCACATCGCCTGGATGCGCCCGGCGCGGAGATCGAGCAGCGCGGGCGCGCCGCCGCGATACGGCACGTGATTCACGTCGATATCCTCCATCACGCGCAGGAGCTCGACGGCGAGATGGTTCACCGCGCCGAGGCCGCTCGACCCGAAGTCGATCTTCCCCGGATTGGCCTTGGCGTGGGCGATGAACTCGGCCGCCGTCTTCACCGGCAGCGAGGGATGGACGTGCAGCACGAAGGCGCTGCGGTAGCCGAGGCCGATCGGCTCCAGCACCTTCAGCGGTTCCCGCGGCGTCAGGTTCGGCTGGAGCGACGGATAGATGGCGAGCGCGGCCGCGCCCATCAGCAGGGTGTGCCCGTCCGCCGGCGCGCTCAGCACGGAATTGATCGCGATCGTGGTACCGCCTCCGGCACGGTTCTCCACCACCACGGACTGGCCGATCTCGGCGGCGAGGCGTTCGGCGATCAGCCGCGTCACCGTGTCGGTCAGCCCACCCGGCGGATACGGATTGACAATGGTGATGGCCCGCGTCGGCCAGGTCGACTGGGCGCCGGCGGCGATCGGCAGCAGCAGCCCGGCGGTCCCTGCCAGCAGAGCGCGGCGTCCTGGCACAATGGTCATCGCGATGTCCTCCCTTTCCGAGGACGGCACCGTAGTGGCCGCCGCCGCTCCGGTTCAACCGTCACGCGTCAGAGATCTGCGTAGACGTGCCGCTCGACGCGCGCGCCCGGGTGCGTCACCGCGCCCTCGTGCGCGGGCCCGACGAGCTGCGCGTATTTCCACAGCGCGCCCGCAGCGTAGATCGTCTCGCGCTTCTGCCACTTCGCGCGCCGCTGATCGAGCTCCTCGCCCGAGAGCGCGACCTCCAGCGTGCCCTTCTCGGCGTCGATGACGATGCGGTCGCCGGTCTCGAGCAGCGCGATCGGGCCCCCGACCGCGGCCTCGGGCGTCACATGGCCGATGCAGAAACCACGTGTGGCGCCCGAGAAGCGCCCGTCGGTGATCAGCGCGACCTTGTCGCCCATGCCCTGGCCGTAGATCGCCGAGGTGGTGGACAGCATCTCGCGCATCCCCGGGCCGCCCTTCGGCCCCTCGTAGCGGATGACGATCACGTCGCCCGGCTGGTAGGCGCGCGCCTGCACGGCGGCAAACGCATCCTCCTCGCAGTCGAAGCAGAGCGCGCGGCCTTCGAAGCGGAGCTGTTTCATGCCCGCCACCTTCACGATCGCGCCGTCGGGTGCGAGGTTGCCGAACAGCCCGACCACGCCGCCCGTCGGCGAGAGCGGGTCGGAGACCGGGCGCACCACGTCCTGGTCGGTCGGGAACGCGATATCGGCATGGTTCTCGGCGAGCGTCCTGCCGCTGACGGTCAGGCAATCGCCGTGCAGCAGTCCGGCATCGAGCAGCGCCTTGATCACCACAGGCACGCCGCCGATCCGGTGCACATCGGCGGCGACGTAGCGCCCGCCGGGCTTCAGATCGGCGATGTAGGGCGTGCGCTTCATGATCGCGGCGACGTCGCGCAGCGTGAAGCGGATGCCGCACTCATGGGCGATCGCGGGCAGATGCAGCGCGGCGTTCGTGCTGCCGCCGGTCGCACCCACCACCACGGCGGCGTTCTCCAGCGCCTCGCGGGTGACGATGTCGCGGGGGCGGAGGTTGCGGCGGAGCAGCTCCACGACCGCCTGGCCCGACCGCAGCGCGTAGACGTCGCGCTCCTCGACCGGCGCCGGCGCGCCGGCCGAGCCGGGCAGCGCGAGCCCGATCGCCTCGGAGACCATCGCCATGGTGTTGGCGGTGAACTGGCCGCCGCAGGCGCCGGCGCCCGGGCAGGCGACGCGTTCGAGCTCCTCCAGTTCCGCGTCGGTCATCCGGCCGGCGGCGTGCTGGCCGACCGCCTCGAACACGTCGAGCACGGTGACGTCACGGCCCTGGAATTTTCCAGGCAGGATCGAGCCGCCATACATGAACACGGACGGCACGTTCAGCCGCAGCATCGCCATCATCACGCCGGGTAGCGTCTTGTCGCAGCCCGCGAGTCCGACCAGCGCGTCATAGCCATGGCCGCGCACGGTGAGCTCGATCGAGTCCGCGATCACCTCGCGCGAGGCGAGCGAGGACTTCATGCCCTGGTGCCCCATCGCGATCCCGTCGGTGACGGTGATGGTGCAGAACTCGCGCGGTGTCGCGCCCGCCTCGGCCACGCCGCGCTTGGCACTCTGCGCCTGGCGGGCGAGCGCGATGTTGCAGGGCGCAGCCTCGTTCCAGCAGGTCGCCACACCGACGAAGGGCTGCGCGATCTCGTCCTTCGACAGCCCCATCGCATAGTAGTAGCTGCGATGCGGTGCGCGGCCGGGCCCGACGGTGGAATGCCGGCTCGGCAGACGGCTCTTGTCCCACGCGCCCATGCGATGCGTTCCTCCGTTGATCGTGTCGGCTGGCACTTTCCCCCGCGGCCGCCGGCGCGACAAGCGGGGCTCCGGCGTGCTAGGCTTGATCACTGTCAAGATGGAGTGCCTGTGTCGACCGCCGTCGCTCTTCCGTCGCAGACCCTGACACTCGGCGAGTTCTACGCCTGGGCGGAACGCCAGCGCGACGGGCGCTTCGAGCTTGAGGACGGCCGGGTCATCGCCATGGCGCCCAAGCGTGCGCTTCACGTTCGCACCAAGCTGCGCACCTGCCTCGCCCTTCGCGACGCTCTGGCCGGCCGCGGAACCGGCTGTGAAGTGTTTCCCGATGGTCTCACCGTCGAGATCGATGACGGCTCGGCCTACGAGCCGGACGTACTGGTGCAGTGCGGCGAGCGCCTCGCCCCGGATGCGATCGCGGCCTCGCATCCGCTGATCGTGGTCGAGGTGGTCTCGCCGTCGACCAACCAGCGCGACATGACCACGAAGCTGGTCGGCTATTTCCGCGTGACGTCGATCCGGCATTACCTGATCATCGATGCGGCCAAGCGGATCGTGGTGCACCACCAGCGCACCGAGGGCGAGACACTCGCCCCGCGCATCTTCGCCGGCGGCGTGCTCGCGCTCGACCCGCCGGGGATCAGCGTCCGGATCGAGGATCTGTTCCCGCCGGCGCCGGAGGAGGGCTGACGGTCACACGGCGAGGCGCGCGAGCGCCGCCTCCAGCCGCGCCTTCGTCTCGGCGGCCGCCGCCCGCTTCTCGCGGCTCTCCACCACCACCTCCTCGGCCGCGCGGGCGACGAAGGCGGGGTTCGACAGCTTGGCGTCGAGCCGCTTCAGCTCGTCCGCTTGGCGCGCGATCTCCTTGGCCAGACGCGCGCGCTCGGCGGCGAGGTCGATCGCGTCGGCGAGCGGCAGCACCAGCGTCGCCTCGTCCAGTACCGCCTGTGCGGCGCCCTTCGGCACCTCGCCGGCGAGCGGGGCAACCTCGGAGAGGCGCGCGAGCCGCAGCACCGCGTCGGTCCAGCGGCCGAGCCGCTCCAGCGTGGCTAGGGCCGCGTCCTTCAGCGCGAGCGGAATCGCGCGGCCGGGCGGGACGTTGCTCTCGCTGCGGATGGTGCGCACCTCGGAGATCAGCCGCACCACCCAATCCACCTCGGCTTCGGCGGCCGGATCGCGCGGCAGTGCGGCCGGATCCGGCCAGGGCTCGGTCATCAGGCTGCGCCCGCCCTCGCACGGGCCCGGACCGCGCTCGGCCATCGCGAGCCAGATCTCCTCGGTGACGAACGGCATCACCGGATGCAGGAGCGCCAGCGTGGCATCGAGCACGAAGCCCGCCGTGGCGCGCGTCTCCGCCTGCACCGCTTCGTCGGCGCCGCTCAGCGCCGGCTTCGCCAGTTCCAGATACCAGTCGCAGAACGTTCCCCAGACGAAGTGGTAGAGCCCGTTCGCGTAGGCATCGAAGCGGAACTGCTCCAGTGCCTCGGATGCCGAACGCGCCGCCTCGGCGAGCCGTCCGATGACCCAGCGATTCAACGTCGTGCACGCCGAAGCGGGGTCCCAGCCCGGCACCGGGGCGCAGGCGTTCATCTGGCAGAACCGCGCCGCGTTCCAGAGCTTGGTGCCGAAATTGCGGTAGCCCTCCACCCGTTGCGGCGAGAGCTTCACGTCGCGCCCTTGCGCCGCCATCGCGGTGAGCGTGAAGCGCAGCGCATCCGCGCCGTATCTCTCGATCAGCGCCAAGGGATCGATGACGTTCCCTTTCGATTTCGACATCTTCTGGCCGCGCTCGTCGCGCACCAGCGCATGCACGTAGACGGTGCGGAACGGCACATCGTTCATGAAGTGCAGCCCCATCATCATCATCCGCGCGACCCAGAAGAAGATGATGTCGAAGCCGGTGACCAGCACCTCGCCGGGGTAGTACTTGGCGAGCTCGGGCGTCTTTTCCGGCCAGCCGAGCGTCGAGAACGGCCAGAGCGCGGAGGAGAACCAGGTGTCGAGCACATCCGGATCGCGCACGAGCTCGACCTCGTGGCCATACTTCCCAGCGGCGAGGCGCTTCGCTTCGGTCTCCTCGTGCGCCACGAAGATCTCGCCATCCGGCCCGTACCAGGCCGGGATCTGGTGGCCCCACCAGAGCTGGCGCGAGATGCACCAGGGCTGGATGTCGCGCATCCAGGCGAAGAAGGTGTTCTCCCACTGCCGCGGCACGAACTGGGTGCGCCCGGATTCCACCGCCGCGATCGCGGGCGCGGCGAGCGTCTTCGCATCGACGAACCACTGATCGGTCAGATAGGGCTCGATCACCACGCCGGACCGGTCGCCATGCGGAACCGTATGCGTGTGCGGCTCGATCGTCTCGATCAGGCCCTGGGCTTGGAGGTCGGCGACGATGCGGCTGCGCGCCTCGAACCGGTCGAGGCCGCGATACGCCACGGGAATGGCGGGATCGTCGAGCAGCTTCGCGTCGC